>JBPOIZ010000121.1:0-12526 GCA_052034115.1 Actinomycetota bacterium | reverse complement strand
GCGCGCCAGCAACATCGCCCTCGAGGGCGCCAGCCTCCAGGACCTGGTGGCCGCCCTGGGGTCGGGCCTGAAGACCGAGCACGACACGACGACCGAGGGGATCCGGCGATGACCTACGCCAAGCGCTCGTTGCGCCTCTACCTGGCCAACCGTTCCTACGTCACGGCGATGCCCGCCGGGATCCTCGCGATCATGTTGGTCCTGAGCATCCTCATCAGCGTCGCCATCGGGATGGTCAACGGCTTCCCACTGAGCCCGGACATCCAAGAAGGCATGCGGGAGAACAATGCCGGCGCCGTCTACTCGATCCCCGGCTTCCTCATCTCGCTCGGCGCGCTCGCGGTCAACCGCAACTTCGCCATGGCGCTGGCCTTCGGCAGCACCCGGCGGCACTTCTGGTTCGGCACGACGATGGGTTTCGGCATCACGGCTGCAATCACTGCCGCGGCAGCGACCGTCATGCTGGCCCTCGAGAAGGCCACGAACCACTGGTTCTTCGGTGTGCACGCCTTCGACGTCGCCGCGCTCGGCAACGGTGACTATCTGCTGACGTTCGCGGCGGTCTTCGTCCTGGCGATGGTCTCGCTGGCCACCGGGGCGTTGTTCGGCACCGTCTACCGTGCCTTCGGCACCCGCGGGGTCGTCGTCAGTGCGCTCGGCACCGGCGGTCTGGTGATCATCGTCGTCCTGCTGACGGTGGCCAATCGCGATGCCGTTGCCCCGATCGTCGAATCGCTGGGCGACTGGGCGGCTGCCGTCGTCACCGGGTTGATCGCTGCGGTCGCCCTCGCCGGCTCGTATGCCGCGAACCGCGTCGCCCGGCTCTAACGCGAGTCGGCCGGTCGGCCGGTACGCCGCGGCATACTCGGTTGCCGCAGCAGCGGCTGTGGCCTTGGATGACGGGATGGACCAGGACCTCGCCGCGCAGTTCCCCGAGCTGTGCTGGCGGCCCTGGCGCCCGGACGATCTGCCCGCCATACACGCCCTCATGATGGCTGCCGAGGCGGCCGACGACCGAGGTGAACGGACCAGCCTGGCCGAATTGGGCGAGTTCCTCGCGTCGGCCCGCTGCGACCCGCAGCGCGACACCGTGGCGGCTTTCGCCCCCGAAGGGTCGTGCCGGGCGGTCGGTCGAGTGCGTCTGTCACCGAGCCCCGGGGAGGTCCACAACTCGTGGCTCGCCGGGGTGGTCCACCCGCAGGATCGGGGCCGTGGGCTCGGCCGGGCCATCCTCGCCTGGGAGATCGCCCAGGTCAGCGAGCAGCACCGGGCGACCCGGACCGCGGAGCACGGGCCGCTCCGACTGCGGATCTACTCCCCCGAGCACCTGACCGACGAGCGCGCCTTGGCCGCTCGGTTCGGGCTCACCCCGATGCGGCGGTTCATCGAGATGGAGCGACCGCTCGCCGCCGACGAAGACCTCACGGCCGCGGTGCGCGACGGTCTGCGGATCGTCGCCTGGGACGAAGACGTCGCCAAGCAGGCGCGGGTCGTCATCAACACCGCGTTCCGCGACCACTTCGGCTCCACCGACATGAGTGAGGAGACCTGGATCGAAGAACTCCAGTCGTCGACCTTCCATCCGGAGTGGAGCTTCGTCGTTGTCGACGGTGGGGGCGGTGTCGTCGCGGTCATCATCTCCTGTGCCTACGAGCAGGACTGGGCGGCACAGGGCTATCCCACCGGCTACATCGACACCCTGGCCACACTGCGCAGCCACCGGGGGCTGGGTCTGGCCACCGCGCTGATCCGCCGGGCGATGGCCGCCTTCCGCGCCTCCGGTATGCCGGTGGCCGGCATCGGGGTCGATGTCGACAGCCCTACCGGCGCGCTGCGCCTCTACGAGTCGCTGGGGTTCGCGGCCACTCACACCACGGTGCTCCTCGCCCGCGACGTCGTCATCCCCTGAGCCAGATCCTGGGCCCACCGCCGCGGACCGACCCATGACCAGTTCAGCCCGCAACGATGGCGCTCAGCCTCCAGCTTTGGCTGGCTGGCCCGAGCGAGCCGGCACCGAGCGCCGGAGCAGGCCGAAGGTGATGCCGTCGACGAGAGCGGTCCAGGACGCCTCGACGATGTTGGCGGCCACCCCGACCGTGGTCCACGAGGTCTGGTCGTCGGCGGTCTCGATGAGCACCCGGGTCACCGCATCGGTGCCGTGGGCGGAGTCGAGGATGCGCACCTTGAAGTCGATGAGCTCAAGGTGTTCCAGCTCGGGGTAGGTGCCGTTGAGGGCCAGCCGCAGCGCATGGTCGAGGGCGTTGACCGGGCCGTTCCCCTCCCCCGTCGCCACCGCGCGGCGGCCACCGGCGTGCAGTTTGACCGTGGCCTCGGAGGTGGCCGCGCTGTCCGGACGGGCGTCGGTGATGACCCGCCACGACTCGACATCGAAGTAGGTCGGGACGTCTTCGCCGACCGCGCGCCGCAGCAACAGCTCGAAGGAGGCGTCGGCGGCATCGAAGGTGTAGCCCTTGAGCTCCATGTCCTTGACTGTCGCGAGCACCGAGGCAACCACCTCCGGCCGGGCGGTCAGGTCGATGCCGACCTCGGCAGCCTTGAGCTCGACCGAGGCCCGACCGGCCATGTCCGAGACGAGGGTGCGCATCGAGTTGCCGACCGTCGACGGGTCGATGTGCTGGTAGAGGTCCGGGTCGACCTTGAGGGCACTGGCGTGCAGGCCGGCCTTGTGGGCGAAGGCACTCGCCCCGACATACGGTTGGCGCGAGTATGGCGGCACGTTGGTGACCTCGGAGATCGCGTGGGCGATCCGGGTGGCGTCGGAGAGCCGGTCCGGTGTCACAAGGGACAGGCCACGCTTGAGCTGAAGGTTCGACAGCACGGTCACGAGGTTGGCGTTCCCGGTGCGCTCGCCATACCCGTTGATGGTGCCCTGGACGTGCGTGGCGCCCGCATCGACCGCGGCCAGAGAGTTGGCCACCGCGCATCCGGTGTCGTTGTGGCAGTGGATGCCGACCCGCGCGGACGTCGCGCCGATGACGTCCGCGACGACATCGGCCACCTGGTCGGGCAGCATCCCGCCATTGGTGTCGCACAGCGCGACCACCTCGGCGCCGGCCTCGGCGGCGACCCGGACAGCCTCGAGGGCGTAGGCGCGGTCGAGCCGGTATCCGTCGAAGAAGTGCTCGGCATCGAGGAAGACCCGCCGCCCCTCGGCCCGCAAGAAGCCCACCGTGTCGCGGATCATCTCGAGGTTCTCTTCGGGGGTGGTCCGCAACGCGTCGGTGACGTGCCGCACGTGCGACTTGGCGACCAGTGTGACGACGGAGGCACCGGAGTCCAGCAGGGCGCGCACCAGGGGGTCCTTGGCCGCGGTGCTTCCCGCCCGCCGGGTGGCCCCGAACGCGGCCAGGGTGGCGTTGCGCAACCGCAGATCCTGCTGGGCCCGGGCAAAGAACTCGGTGTCCTTGGGATTCGCGCCGGGCCAACCACCCTCGATGTAGCCGACCCCGAGCTCGTCGAGGTAACTCGCAATGGCGAGTTTGTCCGCCACGGTGAGGTTGAGCCCCTCTTGCTGCGCGCCATCACGCAGCGTCGTGTCGTAGACGTGCAACTCGGTCATCGGTCGTCCTTCGATCGGTGCGGGGTGCCGTGGGCACGGCACAGAGTGCGCAGACACCATCGGTCATCAGTGCTCGAGCGCGCTTTGCGGCGGGTGACGGTGGCCCGACAACGAAAAAGACCCCCCAGGGTGCGGGAGGTCTGCGCGACAGGAGCGGGTCGGCCCTGTCGCGCCTAGGTAATGATGAGGGCAGCGGTGGCTGCCACGCCGAGCATCGTCACGCCTTCAGCGTGCACCCCTGGCCGGCTCGCGGACAAGTCGTCTCACCCATCGGAATGCCCGGATGACCGCCGGCCGGCCAAGAGCACCGGTGTGGGTGTGCGCGCTGAGGCGACGAGCGCGCGAACCAGTCGGGCGTCTGCGGTCGACTCGGGATGCCACTGCACACCCACCCGGAAGCGCGCGCCGGTGGCCTCGATGGCCTCGGTGAGCCCATCGTCGGCAACGGCCGAGACGACATAGCCCGGCGCGTCCGCCACCGCCTGGTGGTGATGGCACGGCACGACCAGGTGCTCCCCGACGATTCCGGCCACGACCGAGCCCGGGGACGTCACCACCGGGGTCCAGCCGTACCGTGCCGGTGCCGGGCAGTGCCGCTCGCTGCCCACCAGATCGGGCACGTGCTGGACGAGGGACCCGCCCGCAGCCACCGCCATCACCTGCATCCCCCGGCAGATGCCGAGCAGCGGCAGGTCGGCGGCCACCGCCGCGCGCACCAGGGCCAGCTCGGTGGCGTCGCGGTCCCGCCGGGGCGGCTGAACCGCCGGATGCGATGCTGCGCCATACCGCACCGGCTCGACATCGGCGCCCCCGGCGATGACCAGTGCGTCGATCCGCCCGATGATCGTGGAGATGATCTGCTCGTCCGGGTCGTCCCGCGGTGGCAGGAGCAGGGCCACCGCGCCGGCCGCTTCGACGTGGCGGACGTAGCCGTGCGGCACGAGCGCAGCGCCGATCCGCTCCCAGGCACCCCAGGTGGCTGGTTCGACATACGTGGTGATTCCGACGACCGCAGCGCTCAACGGGACCTTCTTTCGGTGTGGCGTCTCGTGGCCCGGTCAGCCCAGCAGGCCCCGAAGCACCGCGGCGGTGGCGTCGCAATGCTCCTCCATGGCTCGGCGGGCGTCCTCGGGCCTTGCGCCGAGGATCGCGGTGACGATCCGGGCATGGTCCGCGCAGGAGTTGTCGATGTTGCGGCGCAGGACCGGTATGGCGGTCAGCAACTCGTGCAGCGCGGCCTGGGCCCGGGTCACCGCCTCGACGAGCATGGGACTGCCGCACAGGCTGGCGATCGCCAGGTGGAGGCGCGCGTCGGCCACCCGATGGGCCGCCGCCTCAGCGGCGTTGGCCCGTACGTCGGCCTCGGCGGCGCGCAGCCAGCGGCTCTGCTCGCAGGTCAGGTCGACGCAGGCGGCCAGATAGGCCGCGCCTGGTTCGACGACCCGCCGGAAGGAAAGGGCATCCTCCAGGTCGGCGCCGCGTCGGATCGGGCCGGCGTCGGAGGGGAATTGTGGCCCGGCATACGTGACGATGCTCCCGCCGGTGCGTCCTCGTCGGGTGACGACCATCCCAGACTCACGCAGCGCGGCAATCGCTTCGCGCAGCGTGACTCGGCTGACGCCGAGACGTTCGGCCAACTCGCGCTCGGGAGGCAGTTGCTCGCCATCGGCGAACACGCCGAGCCTGATCGAGGTGGCCAGTTGCTGGAACGTCGTCTCGAAGGCGTTGCCGTTGGTCGGTCGGAGCACGGCGTCGGAGAGCCGGGCCCCAAGGTCGGAGGTTACCGCTGCGCTGCGTGGCACCGACCACCTCCCGTCGCTGGGTGGAGTTGATCTTGACCGCCTTGCGTTGACGGCGTCAATGGTCTGGCCACGTGCCATTCGCCAGCAGCGCTTCCACGACCTGGGCCACACCATCCTCGTCGTTCCCAGGGCAGACCCTCGACGCCGCCGAGCGGACATGCGGATGCGCGTTCGCGACGGCCACCGGCAGCCCGGCCCAGGTCAGCATCGGGAGGTCGTTCGGCATGTCACCGAAGGCCCAGACCTCGCTGGGCTCGATGCCACGTTCGAGGCACCACCGAGCCAGAGCGGCCGCCTTGGTGACACCGGGAGCCGAGATCTCGGCCAGGAAGCCGGCCCCGGAGTAGGCGACGTGGCCGCGGTCGCCGACGACGTCGGCCACCTCGCCCAAGAACGCCTCACCGCCGCGTCCGTGCTGGACGAGCAGGAGCTTGGCGGTGAGCTGCTCGTCAAGATCGTGCAGGGCCAGCAGGTCATCGACGACTCGCGCCGGATCGTCTCCTGCGGCCTGCGGGTAGGCCCGTTCCCGGGTCAGGCCGTCACGGCGCTCCACGGCCAGACCGGCTCTGGGGAAGCCGGCGCGGAGTGCAGCGACGAGCTCAGCCAGGCCCTGCCGCCCGAAGCCCTCCTCGCGCAGCACGAGGTCCTGGGCCACGTCGACGACGAAGGCACCGTTGCTGGCCAAGACCTGCCCATGGGCACCGACGACCCCCCGCAGACCGCGCAGCCACCTCGGTGGGCGAGCGGTGACGAACACGACGTGGATCCCGGCGGCCTCGGCATCCGCGAGCGCTGACCGCGACCGCGGCGAGACGGTGCCGTCCGAACGCAGCAGGGTGCCGTCGAGGTCGGTCGCGAGCACCCGCGGCGTGCGCGCGTGGGGCATCGGCGTCATACCGGCCCGGTCAGGCGAGTTGGACCATCCATCCGTGTTCGTCCTCAACCCGGCCGTACTGGATGTCCAGGAGAGCGCCGCGCAACTCGGTGGCGACCGGTCCCACCTCGTTGGCATTGATGATGACCTCGCCGCCGTCCCACGCGAGCCGGCCGATCGGCGTGATCACGGCCGCCGTCCCGCAGGCGAAGACCTCGGTGATCTCCCCGCTGGCCACTCCGTCCCGCCACTCGTCGAGGGTGATCCGCCGCTCCACTGGGGTGAAGCCGCGGTCCGCGGCCAGCGCCAGCAGGGCGCTGCGGGTGACCCCTTCAAGGATCGTGCCGGTGAGTTCCGGAGTGACGACCTCGCGGTCCTTGGTCACGAAGAAGACGTTCATCCCGCCGAGTTCCTCGACATACGTGCGCTCGACGGTGTCGAGGAAGACAGCCTGGTCGCAGCCCGAGGCGGCCGCCTGGGTCTGGGCCGCCAGGCTGGCCGCATAGTTGCCACCGCACTTGGCCGCACCCGTGCCGCCCGGGCCGGCCCGGTTGAAGTCGGTCGAGACCCAGATCGAGACCGGCTTGACGCCTGAGGCGAAGTACGAGCCGACCGGGCAGGCGATGACGCAGTAGAGCACCTCTCGGGCCGGGCGCACCCCGAGGAACGCCTCGTTGGCGATCATGAACGGGCGCAGATAGAGGCTCTTCTCCTCACCCTCGGCCGCCGGCACCCACGCCTTGTCGACCTGGACGAGGGCCTTGATCGACGCGAGGAAGTCCTCGGTCGGCAAGGGCGGCAGCGCCAAGCGCTGCGCGCTGCGCGCGAGTCGCTCGGCATTCATCTGAGGACGGAACGTCCACACGGTGCCGTCAGCGCGACGGTAGGCCTTGAGGCCCTCGAAGACCTCCTGGGCGTAGTGCAGGACCGCCGAGGCCGGGTCCATGGAGAACGGGCCGTAGGCACGCACCTCGTCGTCGAACCAACCCTCCTCGCTGGTCCACCGAGCGAGCGCCATGTGGTCGGTGAAGTGGGTGCCGAAGCCAGGGTTCGCGTGCACGGCCGCAATGACCTGCGGCTCGGTGACGTCGGGGCGACGGTGGATGGGGAAGGTCAGTGGCACGGAAGCTGCTCCTTCAAGCACGGACCGCTGATCGGGTCCAGCCCAGCCTATCGGCGGTGAGCCACACCGGGCGGGCCTCCGGCACCGACGGTGCGGCGGACGACGTATGCCGTCCGTCGCACCGCGGTGGCCAGGATCAGCTGTCCGGTGATCCGAGGGGTGACGTCGACCGACGAGTGACGACGTTGTCGATGAGGAGTACGACAAGCAGCGACGCTCCGAGGAGCGGCATGAAGATGCCGAGCGCGACGACCGCGGCGAGCAACCACCACGTGCCACGCAGTGGCATCCGGCCCTCCGGTGCCCCGAAACCGCCCTTGGGTCGGCGACGCCACCACATGAGCGGGCCGGTGACGCACAGGAAGAGAATGGCGACGCAGAAGAGCGCGCTGGCCACGAAGTTGAGCGACCCGAAGCGCTGCCCCTCGTGCATCGAAATCATCTGCGACACTGCCTTGGCCGTGGGCGAGTACTCGTCGTACGAGTAGCGACCGGCAACGTCGCCGGAGTACTGGTCGACGTGGACCACCCGCTCTCTGGTGGTGTCAGCCCAGGCCGGCGACCCCGGGTCGTGCCACATGTCCGACATGACCGAGAAGACGCCATCCTCAGCAGAGGGGTAGAGGATGGCCAACGGCTGGGGCAGCCCGTCCGCGGTGGCCGTTGCCACGATGGCGTCCAGGGAGACCCGAGCCTCGACGCCCCCGGCGTGGGCGCTGGTCGGTAGCGGCGCGGCGCCCTGGGCCCCGGGGGCAGGGGCGGAGGTGTTGCCGGCCTCCTCACGGGCCGCCCCCAACGTCGAACTCGCCCCTGGGTCCTCGCCCCAGAGGCTGAAGTTGGTGCCGGTGGCCAGACCTTGGACCTTGCTGCCCCACAACCCGGTCCACGGCAGGCCCGACGCGACGAGCAGCAGGATCCAGACACCCGCGATCGCCCCGACCCATCCGTGCCGGTTCCGGGTGAGGGCACCCTTGGCACTCGCCGCGATCCGGCGACGTCGCGCGGAGCGCCCGCGGAAGAACAGGTAATAGCCGGTCAGGGTCATGACGATGGCCCAGCAGGCGGCGAGCTCGATGATCCGGTCGCCGATGCTCCCGGTCGTGAACTCCTCGCCCGTCACCGGGTCGTCGAACAGGGCGACGTCCGAGATCGTCCCGAAGATGATCTTGCCGTGGATCTCCGTCGCAATGTTGCTCGGCAGCGATCGGGGGTCGATCGCCCCCGTGACCGCTGCGGTCCACGGATCGACGTAGACGTTCTGCTCACCGTCATCGGTCTCGATGGTGAACGCGGTCGTGCGGTCGTCCGAGCCGAACTGGGCAAAGGTGATCGTCGCTCCGGGGTACTTCGCCAGCACTGCGGCCTCCTGCTGCGAGGCCGTCACCTTCGTGCCAAACGCCGGCTGCGTCGTGGTGAGCACGCCGGGGTTGAAGGCCGGGTCGATCTGCCACTTGAACAAGATGACCAGACCGGTGACTGCCAGCAGGGCGAAGATCGGGATGACGATGATCGAGGCGTAGAAATGCCACCGCCAGAACGCCCGGAACAGTCCGGGGGTCGGTTGACGGCGGGCCTTGCCCTTGTGGGGCGGGCGTGGCGAGGTGTCCTCGCTGACGGGGGTGGGCGGTGAGTCGAGCTGGACGCCCCCGCCGGAGCGGGGCACGTCGTGGTCGATAGATGGCATGAACTGACTCCTGATGGTCGAGTGTGGGCGCGGCAAAGCGCGCAGGCGCTGCCGCAGGATGATGCGTCCGCTGGACAGTGAAGACAGCCCCGGCACAGCGACCGGGCGCGGGCATCTACCGGGGTGGGGCGCGGGCGCCCAGACTCGAATAGGGGACCGCCCCCACGAAGGCGGGAACGAAGGCGACGTTGCGGCGGACGGTGTCCGGGACCCGAACCACGGGGACGACCAGAAGCCGCAGCGCACGCGTTGCGCTCTCGCAGAGCCGGTCGGCCGCAGCGTCGAGGTGCCCGATCACGGCGCCGACAAGCAACGCGCCAAGAAGGTGCCCTAGCCACATGCGCGGAGTCATCGACAGATCGAAGCCTCGCTCCGACGTGGCGAGCGCCATACCCACCTGGTGGCTGTGGCCCCCCACGTGGTCGAGAGGCGCTGCCGGAGCCGTGTGGGACGCGCCCGGCGTCAACACCGTGAGCAGAACGTGCCACAGAAGCTGCCCGACGCCGAGGAGCAGGATCGTCGGCCCCGGCCGCAGGGTGCGCCGGGTCAACGGAACAGCGGCTGGGAAGGTGACGGCGAAGGCAACCACCAGGGCGGCCGCCGACGGGAGATGCCCGCCGCCGAGCGCGTGACCGGCCACGCTGAGCAACGCGACCACCGAACACACGGTGAAGGCGCGCGCTCCGGATGCCGGCTCGCGACTCCGGGTCATGTGGACACCGTAGTGACGCTCATCACTCTTGTCATCCGCCCCGACCCTGGTGGACGGAACGGGCGGCAGACCACCCGCGACAGTCAGGCGACGCGGGCGGCGATGGCGTCACCGATGGCGCTGGTGGATCGCAGGGCCGAACCACGCTCGGCCAGGTCCACCGCGACGGCACTCTCGATGCGAGCGGCCGACTCCGCGTGGCCGAGGTGGTCCAACAGCATCCCCGCCGACATGATGGCCGCTGTCGGGTCGGCCTTGCCCTGCCCGGCGATGTCCGGGGCGGACCCGTGGACCGGCTCGAACATGCTGGGGGTGGTCCGCGCCGGGTTGATGTTGCCGCTCGCCGCGAGCCCGATCCCACCGGCGATTGCCGCAGCCAGGTCGGTGATGATGTCGCCGAAGAGGTTGTCGGTGACGATCACGTCGAATCGGCCCGGGTCGGTCGCCAGGAAGATGGTCGCCGCGTCGACGTGCTGGTAGGCCGTCTCCACCTCCGGGAACTCGGCCGCCACGGCCTCGACGGTGCGCCGCCACAGGTGCCCGGCATGGGTGAGCACGTTGTGCTTGTGCACCAGCGTCAGGTGTTTGCGGGGGCGCCCTTGTGCCCGGGCGAAGGCATCGCGGACGACGCGCTCGACGCCATACGCCGTGTTGACGCTGACCTCGGTGGCGATCTCGTGAGGGGTGCCGACCCGCAGGGCGCCGCCATTGCCGACGTAGGGGCCCTCGGTGCCCTCGCGAACGACGACGAAGTCGATGCCACCCGGCGCGACGCGGGCCACATCGAGCGGGCTGGCCACCCCGGGATAGAGCTTGGCGGGCCGAAGGTTCACGTAGTGGTCCAGGGCGAAGCGCAGCGGCAAGAGAACCCCGCGCTCGAGCACACCGCTGGGCACAGTCGGGTCGCCGATGGCGCCGAGGTAGATGGCGTCGGCCCGGCGGACCTCGTCGAGGACCGATGCCGGCAGCGTCTCGCCCGTGGCGTGCCAGCGGCGAGCGCCGAGGTCGTAGTCGGTCGTCTCGATGGTGATCCCCGCGCTCGCGGTGGCCGCGCGGAGGACCTTCAGACCCTCGGCGATCACCTCCGGGCCGATCCCGTCGCCGCCGATGACGGCGAGGTTGATCGAGGTCGCGTCGGCGCGGGAGTCCATGCCGGACACCCTAGGGGCGCTCTCGCCCCTTGGGACGAGCATCTCATCCGGTGAACGACGTAGACGGGGCGTCGTATCTCTCCCCACCGCGCCGTATGTCGGATCCACGATCCATAGATTAGACAGGATCCAGATATGCCGTAAGGTGTATCTATACCCCGGGGGGTATCTCGGGGCACATTCAGTTGAGGAGAGCGCCATGGAGCACCACGACACGAGCCCGCCCACAATGCCGCGTATCGGCGACGCAGCGCCGGCCTTCACCGCGAAAACCACCCAAGGTGACATCACCTTCCCGGCCGACTACGCCGGCCGATGGGTCATCCTCTTCTCCCACCCCGCCGACTTCACCCCTGTGTGCACGAGCGAGTTCATGACCTTCGCATCGATGCAGGCCGACTTCGCCAAGCACAACACCGCGCTCGTCGGGCTTTCGGTCGACGGACTCTACAGCCACATTGCCTGGCTGCGGACCATCAAGGAGAAGATGGTCTACCGCGACATGCGCGACGTCGAGGTGACCTTCCCCCTCATCGACGACGTCTCGATGGGAGTGGCTCAGGCCTACGGGATGATCATGCCTGGCGAGGCCACCACCCAGGCTGTTCGCGCGGTGTTCGTCATCGACCCCCAGGGGATCATCCGCACGATCATCTACTACCCGCTCTCCTTGGGCCGGAACTTCGACGAACTGCTGCGCGTCGTGATCGCCTTGCAGACCGCGGATGCCTTCGGCGTGGCGACTCCTGCCGACTGGCGACCGGGCGAGCGAGTCATCGTGCCCCCGGCCGGCTCGTGCGGCGTAGCCCAGGAGCGAATGGCCGGCCACGACCAAGACGTCGAGTGCGTCGATTGGTTCTTCTGCACCAAGGAACTCTCACGGCAATCGATCGAGGACAGGCTGCACGTCTGACGACACGGCACCGGCGTCGGCGCGGGCGCCTCGTGCGCCTGCGCCCCGTCAGAGGTTGACGACCGAGAACGTCTGCGAACCGATGGCCTCGGCCACCGCCGCGGCGACCTCGACCGGAATGGCCGTGTCGGCCGTCAGGACGACGAGGGCGTTCTCCTTGGAGTCGTTGCGGGCGACCTGCATGGCGCCGATGTTGATGCCGTTCTCACCGAAGATGCGCCCCATTGTGCCGATGACGCCGGGTCGGTCGACATACGTGAAGATGCCCAGGTGGTCGGCCAGCGGGATCTCCAGGTCATAGCCGTCGATCCCGATGAGCTTCTCGACCATCTTCGGGCCGGTCAACGTGCCGGAGACCGAGCGGATCCGGCCGTCGGCGGTGGCGCCGCGCAGCGTCGTGGTGTTGCGGAACTCCTCGCTGTTGAGGTCGGTCAGGAGCCGGACCTCGATGCCGCGCTGTTCGGCGATCAGCGGGGCGTTGACGTAGGACACGTTGTCCTCGACGACGTCCTGGAACAGGCCCTTCATCGCGGACAGGCGCCAGATGTCCACGCCGAACCTCGTGATCTCGCCTCGGCAGTCGACGTCCAGCTGAACCGGCACCGCACCCGCGACCGCGGTAAAGATCCGGCCGAGCTTCTCCACCAGCGGTATGCCGGGGCGCACTTCCTCGGCGATGACGCCGCC
>JBPOIZ010000126.1:0-12769 GCA_052034115.1 Actinomycetota bacterium | reverse complement strand
GCCGCGACTGCCGCTGTCGCGTTCGTCCTCGTGGAGCGGAGGGTGAAGAACCCGCTGGTCCCGCTGTCGCTATTCGGTTCTCGCGTGTTCTCGGCGGCGAACGGCATGACCTTCCTCGTGTATGGCGCGCTGGGTGCGGTGATGTTCCTGCTGGTGCTCCAGTTGCAGGTGTCCGCGCGGTGGTCGGCGCTCGCGGCTGGTTTGTCGGCCCTACCTGTGACCATCGCCTTGATGCTGTTGTCGTCCCGGGCCGCGGCGCTGGCGGACCGGATCGGGCCTCGGGTGCCGATGAGTGTTGGCCCGCTCGTGTGTGCCCTCGGGGTCGTGCTCCTGCTCGGGGTCGGAGCGGGTGCGACGTGGTCCTCTGTGGTGCCGGGGATGACCGTCTTCGCCCTCGGCCTGGCCCTGCTCGTCTCGCCGCTGACAGCGACAGTGCTGGCGGCGGCGCCGCAGCGGTATGCCGGTGTGGCCAGCGGCGTGAACAACGCGGTGGCCAGGGCAGGGTCGCTCTTGGCGGTGGCGGCGCTGCCTGCCCTCGCCGGGCTGGGCGGAACGGCATACCGGGATCCGGCTCTGATGACCCTGGGGTACCGGACGGGCATGGGCGCCAGCGCTGCCCTGCTCGCGGCCGGCGGGCTGATCAGCTGGGTGGGCCTGCGCGGGGTCGGGGCGCCCCGCGCAGCGGCACCGATCTGAGCCGATGAACCTCGGCCAAGGGTGCGGGGAGGTCCTGCCGAGCGTCAGCAATGAAGTCCATGTCAGCGCTCGGCATGGACGACCGTCCTCGGCTCATGCCATCTCGCGAGCAGTTCGGCGGCTCGCTCATTGGTGATGGCGCCGGTGGCGAGGGCGATGACCAGGTCGTAGGCCTCATCGTCAGTGGCCTCGAGGGTGGTGGCGTTGACTCCTCCGGGAAGATCCTCGGGCTCAGGCGGTGCCGGTGACACCGATCTGGAGGTGCAGGTGGCCCTGGTGCGCCTCGCGCCCGTGCGGGGTGCCCGGTGCCGAGGTGTGAGTGTCCGGATGCATGATGAAGCTGCGTCCCCCGATGGTGCTCACCGGCGTGCCGGCCGGTTCCGGACCGGACGACGTGTCCTGCCACTGTCCGGCCGCGAACTCATAGATCGACCGGAAGACGTCGCGCTGGAACTCGAAGCCGGCGGCGTCGTCAAGCCGGAAGTGGGTCGTGTCGGTGCCGGCCGGCGTCCACGTTCCGCCGGGTGTTGAGGGGGTCGAAACCCGGCCCCAGTCGTCATACACGGTCAAGGTGTACTCCGCCCCGTTCGCGGTGCCCCTGATCCCGACGAAGTCCAACGCCCGGCCCTGTCCGTGGCAGTCGGTGCGGGCGCCGCTGGAGTCTCCGCTGGCCCCGGCGTGGAAGAGCTCGGTCACGCCCCACGTCGCGCTGAGCCAGCGGCAGAAGCGCACCAGGGCCACGGCTTGGCGCGGGTCGAGATGGTCCGGGGCGCTCCCGCCGGAGGGCGGCGCCCCGGCCTTGGCCCCCGAGCCCCAGTAGCGGATGACCACCCCGCCGACGTTGCCGGCGGCCGGTTGCGCCGTGGCCGGGTCCAGGCCGTCCAGGCTGACCCGCCCGGCCATCGAGGACGCCTCGAGCTTGATCGACCCTCCCGCCTCCCAGCGGGTGAGCTCGCCGCGCGCCTGGTCGGCAGTCAGGGCTCGGGCCGGTATGGCGTCCAGTGCGCCGGCTGCGCCCCCGCCGCCGGGCGGCTGCCCGCCGGGCTGGGTGGGGACTGCCGTGAAGGGCAGTCCTGGCCAGGCCCCTGCGATGGCGGCCGGATAGCCGGCCGGGACGGTGTTGGTCGTGGGGTCGAACCTGACGTACTGGTCACCGCTGAAGAAGTAGGCGTAACCCGACGGCCACAGCAGGGCGGCCTCGATGGCCTCGGTGAACACTCCCGGCCAACCGTCCGCGATCACCCGGGGGTAGCCCGCGTCGACGCTGTCCGCGCCGACGTCGTAGCGGCTGTAGTGCTGGCCCTGGAAGAAGTAGACCTGGCCGGTGGACCAGGTGACGGCCGCGTCGACGGGTGCGGCCAATCCGGGCCAGTTCCCGTTGATGGGCAGCGGGTAGCCCGGGTCGGTCTGGTCGCTGGCCCAGTCGTAGCGGAGGTACTGGTCGCCGCGGAAGAAGTAGACCTTGCCGGTGGGGAACACGACCGCCGCGTCGATGTCCCGATCGAAGAGTCCCGGCCAGGCCCCGGCGATCGGCCGGGGGTAACCGGCGTCGACGCTGTCCGCGGCGACGTCATACCGGACGTACTGGTCCGCGCTGAAGAAGTAGGCCTTGGTGCCCCCAGGGGCGACGAATCCGACGAGTCGGGCCATCGCCCTAGACCATCGGGAGGTCGGGCTCGGTCGGACGCACGGTGACCTCGAAGGTCGCCGACTCGCCCTGCATCGAGACAGTGACGGTGTCGGGGTCGGTGCCGCCCGGGTTCGCGAACGCCGCGTCGCTCACCGCGGTCACCGCGAGGGTCTCCAGGTAGTACCACGGCGACGGGCCCTCGGCGAGCTCCAGGGCGGCCCCGGAGGCGGTCATGGCGAGTTCGACGGGGACCTCGGCCAGGGCATCGGGCAGGTCGACCGAGACGCTGACGTGCATGCGCACGGTGCCGTCCTGGTTGCTCTCCACCGTGGGCAACACCCAGCGGCCGGCGATGAGCTGAGACGTGGTCATCAGGCGCTCCCTCCTACGGTGACCGACCAGTTGGCCGTGTCGAGCACTTCTCCACCGCTTGCGGCATCGATGGCCTGGCCCCGGAAGTCGAGCCGCACCGAGATGACATCTCCGGTGGCCCCACCCCACCCGGGCCGGTCCTTGCCGCGATACTGGCAGCCCTTCTCCCGGTCCGGCACCCAGCCGTCGTTGCCGAACGCAGCACCCAAGGCGCGGTGTCCGTAGAAGAACAGCTGACGGGGCGGGCCGGCCGAGTCCAGGCCGTCCTCGCGGAAGTTGTCGCCCGCCGCTCCAGCGGCCGGGATGGGCAGCATCGCCGGCGCGGGCCCGCCAGCGGGGTCGGCCAGCAGGTGCGTCTTGACGACGCCGTTCTTGCGGAACTCGCCGCGGACGTACTGGCGATACTCACCGACAGCGCAGGTCGTGGGGTATGCCGCGGCGCCGTCGAAGTCGATGTTCATCTCGAACGACTCGAAGAACCGGGTGCCGCCGGTGACCGGGACGGCCTGGGCGCCAGAGCGGTTGGCCGGCACGTTGAATCCGCCGGTGGCGACGGCGGCCATCGGCCACTCGAGTGCGCCGCTCACTCCGGCGGTGAACACGCCCGGCCAGCCGGCCGAGATGGCCCGCGGGTAGCCAGCGTCCAGCCCCTTGGTCCCGACGTCGAAGCGCCCGTACTGATCACCCTTGAACCAGTAGACCTTGCCGTTGCCCCAGTTGACCGCCGCGTCGATGTCGCGCTCGAAGATCGTCCCTGCGACGCCGCCCCAGTTGCCGGCGATGGGTTTGGGGTATCCCGGGTCGATGGTGTCGGCGGCGATGTCGTGGCGGATGTACTCACCGCCCTTGAAGAGATACGCCTTGCCGTTGCCCCAGTTGACCGCGGCGTCGATCCCGGTGCCGAAGTGTGCCGACGAGGCGTCGGTCCAGGCCGGGTGGATGGGCCGAGGGTATCCGGGGTCCACGGCGTCCAGTCGAGCGTCATACCGCCAGTACTGGCT
This sequence comes from Actinomycetota bacterium, assembly GCA_052034115.1. Classification (GTDB taxonomy): domain Bacteria; phylum Actinomycetota; class Actinomycetes; order Actinomycetales; family Dermatophilaceae; genus Lutibacillus. The sequence goes on along the minus strand of JBPOIZ010000126.1, from coordinate 9,070 downwards.
GCCGGAGAAGAAGTAGACCTTGCCGTTGCCCCAGTTCACCGCGGCATCGATCTGGGCCGGGAGCCCGGGCCAAGCCGCGGCGATGCTGCGCGGATAGATCAGGGGCAGGACCCCGTCGAGGGGGTGGTCGAACCGCACGTAGTCGGGTCCGGAGAAGAAGTACACCCGCTTAGCCGTCATGAGATCTCCCGGGAGGCGGAGGGCAGGGCTGGCAGTCGCCAGCCGCAGTCGGCTCCGGGTCCCCCCGGTGCCACACACCTATCCCAGAGGTCGGCCTTGTCCGAAAAATACCATTCGCCGGGTGATGGCGATACGGCATACCGGACAAAAGCCGTCGTGGACCGAGCGCATGAGGCACCGGTCGCGGGGTCGGTCGGCGTGTGGCGCGTCGTCGCCGTACTCGTCGGGGAGGCTGAACACGGCGTGCCCGAGCTCGTGCAGGGCCAGCCGGGGGGCTTGCTCGTGGCAGGTCACGCCGGCGACGCGGTCGAACGCCGCGGCGGCATACCGGTCGGAGTTTGCGACGACGAGCACGGCGTCAGGGTCCGCCCCGGCGCGGACGGCCACCTCCCAGGCGCGTTCGACATCCACCTGCAGCAGCCGCCCGTCCGGCAAGGCGACGCCGGTGACGAGCGTCGCCGGCCCGGCGAGGTCCAGCCGGGAGAGGTTCACCAGCCCGCGCAGCGTGCCGAACGGGGCCGTGGCATAGAGCTCGCGGCGGATCCCGGCGAAGGTCCGGTGGAAGCCGCCGAGGTCCTCCGGCGCGAATCCGTCGGCGAGGACCACCAGGTCGAGGCGGTAGGCGGGAGGCCCGGTGTGGTCCACGCGCACCAGCTCGGCCACGGTCGCTCGCCCCCATGTATCACGAAATATCGGACATGTCTCAGTATGTCGTCCTACCCTGTCCATCACTGACCGCTTCGCCCAGCCCGCCCGCCGGGGCGGTTCGACCAGGCGCAGCGCAGGCCTTCCGGAGGCAGCCATGCAGTCCATCCCCGTGTTCGACACGATCGAGGGCCTGACCGTCTTCCGAGACGACGACGACTTCGGCCACTTCTTCTACCTGCCCCGGACCCTGCGTGTCGCCCGGGGCAGCGACGGCAAGCAGATGTTCACCTTCCTGAAATACCAGTTCCCGGTCGAGCGAGAGACCGACGACGCCAAGGGTGGCGGTTACCTCGTCTTCACGACCCAGCTGGTCGAGGACGCGGACTTCCTCGAGGCCACGGTCAAGCCCAAACTCGCCGACCGGATGCGGGCCGAGCGACCGAACGACCCGCAGCTGCCGCCGCCGAAGCTGACCGCCATCGACTTCGTCACCGGCGAGGTCCGGCTGCTCATCATGAAGGACGACAAGTTCGTCGGCACCGTCCAGGCCGGCAAGCCGAGCATGTTCGCCGACAACAGCGCCTCCTTCGCCGTCGAGCTGAAGGACCTCGGTGCCGAGTTGCTCTACCAGGCGATGAAGAAGGGCGGCGGCGTGGCCGTCGTGGAGTACGACCTCGGGTTCGAGACCCGGCTGCCCGCCGTGCACGTCTACGCGCACTGCGACAGCAAGGAGGTCAAGGACGTCGTGATGACCTACACGACGAGCCAGATCCACGACGAGGACACGTGGGGCAACGAGACGACGACCACCGAAGCCCACCGGACCAGCATCAGCGAGACGATGGAGTCGCAGGGCCTGATCACCCTCAACATCGACAAGGGTTCGAGCCAGATCAAGGACGAGGACGTCGAGGCGTTGCGCGGCTTTGCCTTCGGCAAGCTCGACGCGTGGCTCAAGGACCACTTCCTCAAGGGCGGCAGCATCGCCACCCAGGCCGACCGGGAGAGCCAGTGGATGAGCTTCATCCACGAAGACATCCATCAGGTCTTCAACCTCGACCTGGTTCAGCGCGACGTCGTCATCCGGCAGTACAACCCGAGCGCGACCCTCGATCCCACCTTCCTCGGTGCCGACATCGACGACGTCGTCCTGGACATCGACCTGGGCACGGCCGAGTGGTACTTCAACACCCTGACGGTCGCGGTCGACACCAACCTGGACTTCGACACGTATGGCGACATCGTGCACAGCGTCGTCGGCCACTTCAGCTACGAGGGGGTCAAGGACGGGCAGAACATCACCAAGCGGGAGAGTTTCGCCTTCACCAAGGGTGACCGCGCACCCAAGACCTTCACCACCCGACTCGCGGCGGTCGGTCAGGACACCTACTCCGTCGATGTCGAGGTCAACTACGTCTCCGGCCCGGTGACGACGGCCAAGCTGTACTCGGACCGCTCGACGGTGCGCAACTACACCTTGCGCGTGCCCAACCCGGGGGTCATGAAGCTGCGGGTGGCGGCGAACGACGTCACCGCGTTCGACACCCAGAAGTTGTCCTCGATCGAGGTGGAGATCAAATACGCGGACCCGGCCCGCAACGTCCCCGAGGTCGTCGACACGGTCATCCTGACCAAGGCCGCCGCCGAGGTGCAGTACTCGCGGGTCATCTACGCGCCCTGGGACCAGCCGTACCACTACCGGGTCACCTACGTCACGACCGACGAGGTCGCGGGCAGCCAGCGGATCACCGGGGAGTGGCTCCTGGGCGAGCACGACGACAACGCGCAGTCCGGCTACCTGTCGATCTCGACGCCCTTCGATGACGGCTTCCACCTCTCGGTGGTGCCCACGGTGGACTGGTCCGAGGTGCAGAACCTCATCGTCGACCTCGAGTACACCGACGCGGCGAACGACTACCGCCAGTCGCGGACGCTGAACTTCGCCGAGTCGACTCTCAGCGCCCTCCCACCGCCGCAGTGGCGCTTCCTGCTGCGCGATCCCGACACGCGCTCGTTCCGCTACAGCACCAAGACGTTCCGCAAGGACGGTTCGGTGCTGGCGGGGGAGTGGACCGAGGTGCCCAGCGACTCCGGCACGCTCGTCCTCGGTGACGCCGTCGGCGGCGTGGTGCGGCTCTCGGTGGACCCCAGCGACACCGGGATCGGTGCTGCGGTGCGCCGCGTCGTCGTCCGACTTCAGTATGTCGACGAGGCCCACGGCGTGCAGGACACCAAGACTCTGGTCTTCTCCGATGCCACGCCCCAGGTGTGGTCGATCGCCCGGATGGACCGCACGGCATCGGCATACACCTACGAGGTGCAGTACGTGCCCGCGTCCGGCGAGCCGGTCCTGCTGAGCGGTCTGACCGGCACGATGACCTCGGACGCCGACTTCCTGTTCCTACCGGCGATGCCTGGACCGGTGATGCCGGCTCCGCCGACGCCTGCTCCGGCTCCGCCGACGCCTGCTCCGGCTCCGCCGACGCCTGCTCCGGTTCCGCCGACGCCTGCTCCGGCTCCGCCGACGCCTGCTCCGGTTCCGCCGACTCCGACCCCGGTTCCCCCGACCCCCGCACCGGACGTCCCCCCGGCGCCACCCCAGCCGTAGGCCGGCGCGATGATCTCGCTGGAGCCGCCGTTCCTCGTGCTCGAGGGCCACGCGGTCCTCCCGGATCACCAGGACGAGTTGCTCTGGCACGTCATGCCGACGGCTCCGAGCCTGGTCCTGCGCGAGGGCCGCCCGGCGCTGGACCTCACGTTGTTCGCCGACGACGGTGCCGCGGAGGCAGCCATCTCCGGGGGCTTCCTCACCCTGGCCGTCGACCTGGCGATCGCGCCGGAGGTCCTGGCGGATCTGCCCGGTCGCATCCAGGCGGCGCGGGGGCTGTCCGGCGCACCGCGGGTGACGCCGGTCGCCTTCGAGTCGGGCACCGTGGAGTTGGCCGTCCTCGGCCGGACGTCCGCCTCCCAGCCGGATGGATCGGCTGCCCCCGGTGGGCCGTTCGAGGTCACCTTCACGGCGGGCGGCCGACCGACCCTGTCCGGGACCAACGAAGCCGGTTTCCAGCTCCTCCTCGACGAACGAGCCGCTGCCGCAGTTGTCGCCTGCCTCGACAGGGCCACCGAGCCGGTGCTGGTCACCTACCTCATGACGTATGCCGGCCTGCGCCCCGCGTTCGACGTGTCGGTCTCGGTCGACTGGTCCAGGGTCTACCACTCGCTGCAGAGCCGGATGACGGCGAACGCGTGGTTCGCCGCGGCCGACGTGCAGGCCCAGGTCAAGAGCGCCCTGGAGGAGTCGGGCATCACCGTGACGACCGACGTCCTTGGCACTGCCGCGGGGGATAGCAGCGCCGCCGAGCGCACCCAGGCGCAACTGCTCGACTGGGTGATGGATCGGATGTTCGAGCCGATGGTGCCGCCGACGAGCACTGCGGACACGATCTCGCAGGTCATCGACGACACCGTCTGGTCGCTGGCCCGGGTCGTCATACCGGGTGCGTCATACCGGCTCCGCACCCTTGACGAGACGCAGGTGCGCCGGATGGACATCCGGGCCAGTGAACGGGTCGCCGAGCTGCGCGAAGTGCGGCCCCAGGGCACCATCGACGGGCTGCTGCGCTCACTGCGCACCCGGCCGGACGGCACCGTCTCACCGCAGTGGCCGGCCATTCGGGATGCCATGGTCCACCGGGTCGAGATCTCCGCTTTCCCCCGGCTGGAGGTCACGGTGGCCTGCGTCGATCGGTTCGCCAGCGACGGGTTGCGCAGTGTCGATGTCGAGCTGGCCCGAACTCCACCGGAGGGCGCCGACCCGACTCCCGCGGAGGTGACGGCGTTGGCCTTTGTCCCCGGCACCGGCCAGCGGACCTGGGTGGTGAACCTGCTCGACGATTCGGTGGCCGAACCGGTCTGGACGCGGCCGTTCTCCTACCGGGTCGTGGCGCGGTTCGACCCCTCTTCGCCGCTGCGACCCGGCGAGGAGGTCGCCACTGGCTGGGTGCAGCGGCGGGCTACCGACCTGCTCGTCGATCCTCGGGAGGCCTACTCGGTCACCGACGTCTCGGTGACCGTCGCGCCGCTGTTCTCCTTCGACCTCTTCCCGGTGGTGACCGTCGAGCTGCATCCCGGTTTGCCAGCCGATATCGCAGCGGGCAGCGCAGCCTCCGCCAGCCGGGTGCAGCTCGACGCCACGACCTCGACGCAGCACTGGGTCTTCACCTCTCCGCCCGCCGACGCGTCCTATTCCTACCGGGCGACCTATCACCGGTCGGTCGAGGCCGGTGGCCCGGTGGTCGGTCCGTGGGCCGGCGCGGTCGAGCCGTTCCTCTCGCTGCCGGACCCGATGCCCGAGAAACTGACCGTCGCCTTCTTCATCTCCCTGCCCTGGGAGCAGATCGCGCTCGCCTTGCTCGCGGTGCGCTATGAGGACCGCGGCGCCGGGATCCGCTACGCCGAGGAGACCATCACCCTGGAGGCCACGACCCAGCACCTGACCCGGACCTACTCGATCGCTGCGGGCGGCTTACGGGCCGTGGAGTACCGGCTGACCATCCAGCGCACCGACGGCGTGCTCGTCGACGGCTCCTGGCGGCAGGCCACCGACGACCGGGTGGTCGTCGACCGCCGGTTGGTCGAGGATCGACAGGTTCGGATCGGCGTGCTCGGATCGCTGGCCGATCGAGGGCTGGCCCGGGCCGTGCTGCGGGTGGAGGCCCGTGAGCCGGGCAGCGGCGCGGTGCGGGCATCGTCCGACCTCGACGTGGGCGCAGCGGCAGGCGGTGCGGCAATTGCACCATTTGTGTATTCGCTCGGCGATCCGCCGCTCCGAGAGGTGTGGTGGCAGCTGACGACCGTCGACGCGAACGGGTTCCCCGCGGTGCAGCCGTGGGGCCACGGCGTCGGCGACCTGATCGTCGTCGACCTGCGGTCCTTGACGGTGACGGGGTGAGCGCATGCTGAGTCTGGAGAAGCCCAGCCTTGCCGTGGCCGGACTGACCGTCTTCGCCGACCACGCCGACGACACGGTGTTCTACGCGGCCGCGCCGCATCCCCGGCTCGTCGTCTCCGGTGGGGTGCCGATGATCGACGTGTTCACCTATGCCGTCGAGCTGAAGAACTCCCCGCTGGCCGGGACGACCATCCCGGCCGAGTTGGGCGCGGGCTTCCTCACCATGGGCGTGGACTGCGCCATCACCTCTGGCGAACGAGCCGCAGCCGTCCAGGCGCTGGCCCAGAGCCTGGGGCGCGACCCGGCGACCCTGTCGGTCGTCCCGATCCCCTACGTCAAGGGATCGGTCTCGGTCATCGCCCTCGACGCGGCATCGGGTGCCGCGGCTGCGTCGAGTCCGGCGCCCCCCGACGGGCGCCCTCGGTTCGTCGAAGCCGTCGTCGGCACCGGCATACCGTCGCTGGTCGGAGACCTCCGGGCGATCTTCTCCCTTGCCTTGAGCCAGGAGGGCGTCACCTTCCTCGAGGGTCTGTATGCCGAGGGGGCCGCGCCCGTCGGCGTGGTCTACTCGCTGACCTTCCTCGGCCTGCGACCCGCCGTCGAGGCACACGTCCACGCGGACGTGTCGCGCATCTACTCCGAGTTTGGCGGGAAGGCATCGGTGGGCTGTGCCTATGCCCGGGCCGAGGTCGAAGGCATCCTCACCAAACTCGTCCAGCAGGGCGCGGTGACCATCACTCTCACCTCGCAGGCGATCGGTCCCGATGCCGAGGCGGCCAAGGACCGCGCTCTGTCCCTCTTCAAGGACCGCATCATCCAGGAGTTGTTCACCCCGACTCCCAACCTGGCGGCCGTGACCTCGGGCGTCGCGGGGGGCCTGCCCGGTGCTGGGGCCCAAGCCCCGCCCTCGATCGTCACGGTGAGCCTGAAGGCGAAGAAGGACGAGGAGCTGCGCAGCGTCGATTACGACTTCTCCGAGCGCTCGCCCGAGGAGCGCACCCATGCCCCGCAAGCCTTCATCGCGACGATGCTCAGCCGCGAGGAGATGGCCGCCCGGACGCATCACATCGACCTCGCCAACGACTTCTTCGAGCTGCTCCAGGTGCTCGTCTGCGGCCCCAGCGCCGAGGAGTTCGTCGCGCTCGGGCTTCGCTCGGTCACCGTGGACCTGGCCTACGGAGCGGGCGAGGAGGCCAGCTCGGGCCACCCCGTCGACACCGCCACTCTGCTGTTCCGCCCGGGTGGGCCCACCGAACTGACCTGGGCGGTCCGCCGCAAGGGCCGCCGCACCCTCGGCTACACGGCCGCGATCACGTATGAGTTCGCCCGCAGCGGCGCGGTCGACGCCGATTCCTTGACGTATGTCGTGCCGGCCCGCCCGCGCGCCGGGCGAACCCTGTCGGTGCGTCCGTATGACGACGTCGCGGTCCTCGACGTCGAGGTGGATCTCGGCCGGCTCGACCCCGGGGTGCGTGATGTCGACGTCGTGCTCGAGTTCGACGACCCCCGCACCGGGTTCGCCGCCCGCCAACAGCTGCGGCTCAGCCCGGCATCCCCAGCGCCGCGAGAGGCCCGGACCTGGCAGGTGCGAACCGCCACGGCCAGCACTGCGGCATACCGTGCGACGAGCACGTTGACCTTCACCGACGGCGCCGTCTTCGCCCTGCCCGCGGTGACGTCGAGCGAACCGCTGGTGCGCGTCGACGCGCCGTTCCGCGCCACCCGGACCCTGCTCATCCAGCCCAACGTCAGCAGCCCGGACGTCACGTCCATCACGGTGGAGCTGCGCTACACCGACCCCGCCGCCGGCTATCAACGCCGGTTCGTCCAGGCCCTGACGCCCTCGCCCGCGACGGTGCCGCCGACCGCGGGGCCGCCTGGCGCCGGTCCGGCTGCGGTGCCGCCGGCTGCGGTGCCGCCGACTGCGGTGCCGCCCCTGTGGGCGCCCGCCACGGTGGCCTGGCCGATTCTCGACGCGGACCGCCAGTCAGTCGACTACCGCGTCACCACCGCGGCCGGGGGCATCGTCGACGCGGGGGAGTGGACGACGACCACCGACCCGTCGATCCTCGTCGGCGATCTGGGCCACCGCAGCCGCGCTGTGGAGGTCCGGCTCGTCGGCCCCCCACTGGCCGAGGTCGGCCTCGACGCGATCCAGGTTCGCGTCGGTGTTCCCGGCGGCCCGGATGCCGAGGCGTTGAGCGCCTTCTTCGATCGCACGACCGGCCCGAGCCAGGCGTTGTCGATCCCCGCGGCCGCTGACGCGCCGCCCGGCTTCGAGTTCACGACCACGGCCTTCCGGGCCGATGGCACACAGCACGTCAGCGGCCCGGGCACCACGCTGCAGCCGCTCATCGTCGTGTCCACCCGCACCGTCTGAGCACGCGAAAGGACCCGCCATGCTCGACCTACAGACCCGGATGGAGATCCTCGGCATCACGACCTACCGCGACGCCGACGACGCCTCTCGCTACTACTACGTGCACTCCACGCCGCACATCGGTGTGGACGCCGGTGGGCCGATGTTCGACCTGTTCGCGTTCCGCAAGGGAGGGGAAGCGGGGACCGCCACGGCGGGCGGCTTCCTGACCATGACCGTCGACTGCGGCCTTGGTCCGCTGTATGACGCGGTCAAGGGCAAGCTCGCCGCGCGCGCCGAGCAGGAGATCTCCTTGTCGAGCGTGCCCTATCGCACCGGCACCGTGCGGCTCATCGCGCTCGACGACGGCGCCCCAGCGACCGGGTCCGTCCCTGGCGTCGCGGCCGGGCCACGGTTCGTCGAGCACGTGCTCGGCGCGGGGGTGCCGTCCCTCGACGCCGCCAACCGGGCGGTCTTCTCGCTGACCTTGAGCGAGGACGGTGTCGCCTTCTTCCTCGGGGTCCTGCAGGGGACGGCGAATGCCCGTCCGCTCGGCGTGGTCTACAACCTTGAGTATGTCGGCCTGCTCCCGGCCTACGGGGTAGAGATCTCCATCGACATGAAGTCCGCCTACGACTTCATGGAGAGCAGGTTCAGCGTCGGGACGCTGTTCTTCAAGGCCGACATCGACAGCATCACCGAAAAGCTCAAGAGCGAGAACCACATCACCATCAAGTAGAAGGCGCAGCTGCTCGAGGGGTCCACTCCCGAGGCCATCGCGAACCGGACCAAGACGCTCAACGACCTGGTGACGACCCTGGCGAGTGGGGCTCTGTTCCAGCCCACACTCGTGCCTGGGCAGCCCAAGGTGGCCGGGAACCTCCCCACCGCGACGGTGCCGACCGGGGTGCCGGCGGCAGCGCCGGCCGGCC
>JBPOIZ010000120.1:0-30425 GCA_052034115.1 Actinomycetota bacterium | reverse complement strand
GGTCGTCGTCACCAAGGACGAGACCACGATCGTCGAGGGTGCGGGTGACCCCGAGCAGATCGCGGGTCGCGTGAACCAGATCCGCGCCGAGATCGAGAAGTCCGACTCGGACTACGACCGCGAGAAGCTCCAGGAGCGCCTCGCCAAGCTCGCCGGCGGCGTGGCCGTCATCAAGGCGGGCGCGGCCACCGAGGTCGAGCTCAAGGAGCGCAAGCACCGCATCGAGGACGCCGTGCGCAACGCGAAGGCGGCCGTCGAGGAGGGCATCGTCGCCGGCGGCGGCGTCGCCCTGCTCCAGGCGAGCGAGGCGGCCTTCGCCAAGCTCGAGCTCGAGGGCGACGAGGCCACCGGCGCGAACATCGTCCGCGTCGCGGTCGAGGCTCCGCTCAAGCAGATCGCGATCAACGCCGGCATGGAGGGCGGGGTCGTGGCCGAGAGGGTCCGCGGGCTCGGCGCCGGCGAGGGCCTGAACGCCGCCACCGGCGATTATGAGGACCTGATCAAGGCCGGCTTCATCGTCACGGTCAAGGTGACCCTGTCGGCGCTGCAGAATGCCGCATCGATCGCAGCCCTCTTCCTCACCACTGAGGCCGTCATCGCCGACAAGCCGGAGAAGGCCGCTCCGGCCATGCCCGGCGGCGACGGCGGCATGGGCGGCATGGACTTCTGAGTCCGGCCCGCCACCACAACGGGTGGCCCCCCTGCTGGGGGGCCACCCGTTGGTCGTTACATTGGGGCTCACTGGAGCAAGGACGTCCCCATGGTCATCTGGATCGATCCCCCTGCCTGGCCCGCGCACGGCCGGATGTGGTCGCACGTCGTCAGCGACTCCACGGTGGCCGAGTTGCACGAGTTCGCCGACCTGGTCGGCATCCCCAGGAGGGCCTTCGAAGGAGACCACTACGACGTCCCGCAGGACCGGTATGCCGACCTGGTCGCGGCCGGAGCGGTGCCGACCACCTCACGTGACTTGGTGCGTCGGCTGCGGCTGAGCGGGCTGCGGGTCATGAAACGGCACAGCGACCGGTTGGTGCAGACCCATCCCGAGCTCCTCGGGCCGGAAGGGGCGCCGATGCGGGTCGACCTGTTCCGCGCAAGCGTCGATCCCGTCGAGTCCATGACCTGGGGCGCCGCCGTTCTCCTTGCCGACCCGCAGGAACGCCAGGCCTTGGTCCACTCCGTGGAGCGGGACGCCTGGGGCCCACCCTCAGGGATGCGCGAGCCGGGCGAGAGCGCGCGCGAGGCCGCCGTGCGCGAGTGCGCCGAGGAGACCGGCGTCCTGCTGGCGGTGCGTGAGTTGGGCATCGTCGGCTATGAGCGGATCACCTTCCTCGACGGGCAGGCACACGGCCGGTTCCCGGCACCCATGGTCACGATCGCGGTGTATGCCGCACGGGTGCCCGATCCAGTGCCGGCCCTGAGGCCGACGGTCCACGATGTCGACGCGGCCGAGTGGGTCAGCGTCCTAGAGATGCGCCGCCGCTGCGAGGGGCAGGTCTGGTGGCCCCACGCCGCGGCAGCACAAGCGGCCTAAACCACCAAGAGGCCCAGTTCCGTGAGCAGATAGGCCGCGACGGTGGTCGGGCTCTGCTTGTCGACGGTGACCTTCGCCAGCGCCGCGGACAGGTTCTCGGTGGTGAGCTTGGCCGACACCGCGTCGAGGGCGGCGGTCACGGTGGCGTCCGCCTTGTTGGCCCGGATGAGCGGCAGGATGTTCTGGGACAAAAAGAGGTTCTTCGTGTCCTGAAGGGAGACCAGGTCATTGGTCACGATGGCCGAGTCGGTCGAGAAGATGTTCGCCACCTGGGCGTCGCCCTTGAGGAGGGCGGCCAGGCTCAGCGGGCCGCCGGCATCGAGTGGCAGCTGCTTGGCGAACTCGATGCCGTAGAGCTCACTGAGGCCAAGGGCTCCTTGATAGCGCTTGGCGAACTCAGGTGCCGCGGCCAAGGTGAAGTCCTTGGCCACTGGCTTGAGGTCGTCGATGGTCGTCAGGTTGTACTTCGTCGCCGTGTCCCGGGTGACGGTCAGGGTGTCCTTGTCTTCCGCGGCGGCCTGTTTGAGGACCTTCAGCTCGGCGGGCAGCGCGGCCGTGAGCGCGGCGTAGACCTCGTCGGGGGTGTTGACGTGCTCGGGCACCTTCTGCGCGAGCAGGTTGGCCAGCAGCGCGCCGTTGTACTCGGGGATTAGGTCGATCGAGCCGTCCTTGATGGCGGCTACGTAGACCTCGCGCTTGCCGATCCCACTGGTGCGCTTGACCTCCACCCCTGTGGCCTTCAGGGCGGCGGCATACAGCTCGGCGAGCAACTCCGACTCGGCGAAGTCGGCCGACCCGATGGTGATGACCGTGCTGGCACCTCCGGTGCTGGCACCCGGGGTGGGGGCCAGCGGGTCGCTGCTGCCGCAGGCGGCGAGCAGCAAGGCCGCGGCGGTGGCCCCGAGAGTCAGTCGTCGCTTCATGGTTCTCCTTAGGTCAGACCGACGCGGCGTCGGCTGGGTTGGATGGTGTCATGCGGGTGGCGGCGGGACCTCGGGGCCTCGGCGCGGTTCGGGCGGCCAGCCCGGGCGAGACGACGAGCCGCTGGGTGCCGGCCAGAAGCAGATCGGCGAGGATCGACAACGCGGCGACCACGACCGCGCCGGCGACGACCTGGTCGTAGTCCCCGAGAGCGAGCCCGTCGACGAGGAGCCGGCCGAGCCCGCCCAGGCCGACATACGCAGCGATGGTGGCGGTCGAGACGACCTGAAGGGCGGCGCTGCGCAGCCCCCCCATGATGAGCGGCACCGCGATCGGTGCCTCGACGTCCCGTAGCACCTGGGTGCCCCGCAATCCCATGCCGCGCGCCGCGTCGACGACGGCGGGTTCGACGGCGCGGACCCCGGCATACGTCGCGAGCAGGATTGGCGGGATGGCCAGGACCACGAGCGCGGCCAGGGCGGGGACCTCGCCGACGCCGATGAGGGTCACCAGCAGGCTCAGCAAGCCGAAGGTAGGGAGCGCACGCCAGGAGTTGCTGATGGTTGCGGTGAGGAAGGCGCCCCGACCGGTGTGGCCGATGAGCATGCCGATCGGTATGGCGACCGCCGCAGCGATGGCCAGGGCCAGGCCGGAATAGAGCAGGTGTTCCCCGACGCGCGCGGGGATGGCGGTGGGGTCGGTGAGGCTCCAGCTCGCTGGGTCGAAGAGGTAGGGGGGCTGGTCGCTCATGCCCGCCCCCCAACTCGAGTCCACGGCGTGAGCCTGCGCTGCAGGAGGACGAGTAGGGCGTCGGCAGCGACCGCCAGCAGGACCGACAAGGTGATGCCGAGGAAGATCGGATCGAGGTACTGGATCTGCAGTCCGCGGGTGAACAGCGTGCCGAGACCGCCCACGCCGATCAGCGCGCCGACGCTGACCATCGAGATGTTGGCGACGGTGGCGGAGCGCAGGCCAGCCAGCAGGACCGGCAACGCCACCGGCAGCTCGACGGCGAGCAGCCGACGGGTGTGGCGGTAGCCCATCGCATCGGCGGCCTGGACGACGGTGGGATCGACGGCCCGCAGGGCGTCGGCGATGGTGCGCACCAGCAGCGCGGCGGTGTAGAAGGTCAGCGCGACGACGACATTGATCGGGTCCAGGATCTTCGTTCCCAGGATCCCGGGCAACACGACGAACAGCGCCAGGGACGGGATCGAGTAGAGGATCCCCGACGCGCCCATGAGGATCGGGTAGACCAGCCCACTGCGCGCCGCCCAGGTCCCGAGCGGGAGCGCAATGAGGGCGCCAAGGATCACGGGCACCAGTGCGAGGACGATGTGCTGTCGCAGGGCGCCGGCCACCAGATCCCAGTTCGCGGTGAGGTAGCCGATCATGCAACTCCCGGTGCCGCTTTATGGCGATCGACCGCGATGGCCAGGTCTTCGGCGGTGGCGCGGCCTTCGGGCCGGCCACCGGCTCCGATGCGGACGGCATACCCGGTCGGGGAGGTGATGACGAGGTCGGCGACGTGCCTGAGGCTGTCGGCGGCAGTGAAGGTCGGCGCGGCGTCGTCGCCCTCGGACCGGTGCTCCAGGGGGCGCAACGGGATGGTCCCCGCAGGAACGAAGGAGAGCGAACGCCAGCCACGGTCACGTCCGACGAAGCCCGCGACGAAGGGGTCCGCGGGATCGGCGAGGATCTGCTCGGGACTGCCGACCTGGGCCAATCGGCCCCCGTCGCGGAAAATGGCAATCTGGTCGCCGAGGGTGATGGCTTCGTCGATGTCGTGGGTGACCAGGACGATCGTCGTCCCGAGCTCGCGTTGGAGCCGGAGGAACTCCTGTTGGAGTTGGCCTCGAACGACGGGGTCCACCGCGCTGAACGGCTCGTCCATGAGCATCACCGGTGGGTCGGCCGCCAAGGCCCGGGCGACACCGACCCGCTGTTGTTGCCCCCCCGAGAGCTGTGCGGGGTATCGGTCGGCCAGGTGTTGGGGAAGCCCGACCCGTTCGAGCAACGCCTCGGCAAGATGGCGCGCTTCGCGACGACTGCGGCCCAACAGCATGGGCACCGTCGCGATGTTGTCGCGCACGGTCCGGTGCGGAAAGAGACCTGCGTGCTGGATGACGTAGCCGATGTGGCGGCGCAAGACGGTCGGGTCCTGGGTGGCGACGTCGCGTCCGTCGAGGAGTACCCGCCCAGACGTCGGGGAGTCGAGCCGGTTGATCATGCGCAGCGAGGTTGTCTTGCCGCAGCCCGATGGGCCGACGAGCACACTGATGCGTCCGGCGGGCAAGGTGAGGGACAGGTCGTCCACGGCCGCCACGCCGCCATCGAAGACCTTGCTCACGTGCTCAAAGGTGATCACGGGGCGCGTCCTCCTGCTGTCCCGGACAGGTTTGTGGGGGTCCGGCTCATGCAGGCGCACCCCCTGTGGGCCCGCCTGGTGCTCTCAACCAGCGAGCCTCGGTGGGCTATTCCCAGGGCCGATCCACGGCGGGGCTCCATGGGTCTAGGAGACGCGAGGTCGGGCGGCGGGCTCGCACTGGCAGGAGCAGTCCTCGACGCACGCGGGGGAGATCCAGCACGGGGTGTCGCATTGGCACTCGTTCGGATCCGTTCCGGGCGGCCCGGCGGTGCGCGCGCGGTGTTCCTCGGTGTTCTGCCGTCGACGCTGCCGTGCCCGCTCCGCGGCGCGCCGCCGCGCCTCGACCAGGTAGATCCGACGAGCCTCGAGCTCGTCGAGCGTGGGATGGTCGCCGACTCCGGCCGGGCTCGCGCCGTCGCGCAACAGGTCACGTTGCGCGCGGCGGTGGTACCAGGCCCGCGGCGGCTTGCGGTCATATCGAGGGAACTGCCACCGCGCCGGGGGGACAAGGTCTGGTGGTTGGACGTCGAGATGGGCCGGGAACCGCCGGCCGGCGTTGTCGCGCACGACGTCGGCGGGGACCGGCCGCGCCTCGACGCCAACATCGTCGACGACGAGGACGCGCAGCCCACCGATCGCGATGATCTTGCTGAACAGGCCGATCGAAGGGTCCACGCGTCCCGCCTCGATCCTGGCGATCGTCGAATGGGAGACACCCACGGCCTCGGCAAGCTCTCGTTGACTGAGATCCGCCTGCCGTCGAGCGCGGAGGACCTGACCGGCGACGTCCATCGCATGCCCCATTCATGCGTTCCGCCATCGACGGCCTCGAGATCACGGTGCCCGCTGCGCCGATGCGGCCACTCGGTGTTGAGCGGCTGTGTCCAGCCTCGCACTCACCACCGACAGCCTGCAGCGTCGACGACGGGCGGTGGTCCGGCCGCACCGCCGACGGTCCGGATGGCCGTTGCGTTGAGCTATCGACGGGTGCGCGGACACCGGTTCGTTACGGTTGTCGTCACTGCCGTCGTCTGCACTGCTGTCGTCTGCACTGCTGTCGTCTGCGCTGCCGTCGTCAGCACTGCCAAACGTGACTCCCTGTTCTCGTCAGTCACGTTTTTCCGTCTCGGCACCACCTCACCCGCTCCCTACGTCAGTGGCCCGCCCCGCGGGCCACTGGGTGTCACTGGCCCGCCCAGCGGGCCAGTGACGTAGGGGCTTGGGGTTGCGTTCTTGGCGGTGCTGGAGAGTGATGCTCGGCCCGTGTGCGCGAGGGGGTCGCGGCGGCGCTGACCGCAGTCGAGGACTCGGAGCGGCTGGGCCTATCAGCGGCCGAGGGTCGCCCCACCACCCTGGGCTGGGTGGCAACGTGAGGTGACACTCTGATGGGGGTCGGCCTCGGCGTGACCGCTACGGCTTGGTGCCCAAGGTGACTGAGATGTCCTGCCGGGTGCCGTTACGGAGCACCGTCAGGTTCACCCTCTCGCCGGGTTGCCGCTCGCGGATCGCCGCAACCAGGGCCAACTGTGAGCCCACCGATTCGCCGTTCATGGCGATGACGGCATCGCCGGCCTTCAGGCCGGCCTGATCAGCCGCAGACCCGCTCACGACGCTTCCGATGAGGGCAGCGTTCCGTCGATCGGACCCGTCGGCTGCCACCGTGTCGCGCGTTTGGACCCCGAGATATGCGTGCTGCGCGGCTCCGGTCGCGATGAGCTGGCTGGCAACCGCCTTGGCCTCGTTGGACGGTATGGCGAACCCGATGCCGATGTTCCCACTGCCGCCCTGGCCGGCGCCGAGTGTGGCGATCGAGGAGTTGATTCCGACGAGCCGGCCAGCGGTGTCCACGAGGGCACCTCCGGAGTTCCCCGGGTTGATCGCTGCCGAGGTCTGCACTGCGTTGGTGACGACCGGTTCCGAGACGCTGCCACCCAGGGCGCCGGACTCGCCGCCCGTCGTCACGGGCCGGTTCAAGGCGCTGATGATCCCGGTGGTGACGGTGCCGGCGAGGCCCAGCGGGTTGCCGACAGCCATGACGGGCTGCCCGACCACGAGGCGCTCCGAGTCGGCGAACGCGATCGGGGTCAGGTCGGTCGGTGGCTTCTTCAGGGCCAACACCGCAAGGTCGGTCGACGGGTCCGTCCCGGTCACCGTGGCCTCGTAGGTGCGACCGTCGGACAAGGTGACGCTGATCGTCGCGGTTCCTGACCCGGCAGCCGCAACGTGGTTGTTCGTCAGGATGTGCCCGCGGTCGTCGATGATGACGCCGGACCCCTGCCCACCGCCGGATGGGGTCTCGACATTGATGGACACCACGCTGGGCGCCACGGCAGCGGCGACCGAGGTCCAGTCGTTGGACGCGAGCTGAGGTGCCGTTGCCGATCCGGCGTTCTGCGCGCCGCTCGAGCCGGTCGAGCCGGTCGAGCCGGTCGAGCCGGTCGAGCCGGTCGAGCCAGCGGCGTCGCGGGGGCCGGTCGTCGTCGCGGCGTTCGAACTCGAGCCGGACACGCTGGATCCGCCGACGCCCGCAGCACCGGTCGACAAGGTCGACCCGCGAGCCACCAGGTACGTCCCGCCCGATGCCAGCGCCGCCGCCATCACGGCCACAACCGACAGCTGGACGAGCGGTCGGCGCATCGGCTGACCGGCGACGCCGCCGGCCTGCGCGCCGGCCATCGACGGGCTGGGCTCGTGCTCCGCTGCGACCGCGGGGGGCGCCTCCCCACCAGGGGGAGTACCCCTGGACGCGGAGGATCCGATCTCGCCTCGGTACCAGATCGGCGCGGTCGCCTCCGCCGGGGCTGCGGCTGCCGGGTGGGCCTCCGCTCCCGCCGCTCCCGCCGGGGCTGCCGATCCCGACGGGGCCGCCGCTGCCGGGTGGGCCGCCGCTCCCGACGGGGCCGCCGCTCCCGACGCGGCCGCGTTGGGGGGCTGCGTGCCGGCCGGCTGGGCTGGCGAGGTGTTCTCGTTCGTGGGCTCTGGGCGCGCTGGAGGGACGTCGTCGTGGCTCGGCGATGACGGCGTTGGGCCGGCGGGGTCTGACGGGTTCGGGGCTGCGTCGCTCATAGCCCTCAGCACACCAACTGGTTATCCATGCCCCCTGGACACTGCCTGTGGCAAACCTGTGGGCAGCACCACGTGGAATGTTGCCCCGCCACCTGGGGTCTGCGATACCCCGGCGCGGCCACCGTGTGCCCCGACGATGGCCGCGACGATCGCCAGCCCCAGCCCGTTCCCGCCAGTGGCCCGGGCCCGTGACTTGTCGGCTCGAAAGAACCGCTCGAACACCGCACGAGCGTGGGCAGGATCGACCCCTGGGCCGTGGTCGACCACGCGCAGCTCCGCGCTGCCGGACTCCATCTCGGCCGCCCTGCCGACAAGAACCTCGATGGGGGACCCTTCAGGGGTGTAGGTCAAGGCGTTGCTCAGCAGGTTCGTGACCACCTGCCGAAGCCGCCCCTCGTCACCGAGCACCAGCGTGGCCCCGAGTGGACTGCCGAGGCCGGCCACCTTGATGGCCCGCTCGGGCGCCCGGGCCTTGGCATCCTGGACCACGTCTGCGGCCACCACCGACAGATCGACCTCAGCCCGCTCGAGCGGCCGTTCGCCATCGAGGCGGGCCAACAAGAGCAGGTCCTCGACAAGCCCGGCCATCCGGCCCGCCTCGGCCTCGATCCGGCCCATCGCTGCGAGCGCCGACTCCTCGTCCGGAAGCGCCCCATGCCGGTATAGCTCCGCATAGCCACGCACTGTGGCCAGCGGCGTGCGCAGTTCATGCGAGGCATCCGCCACAAACTGCCGCATGCGCTCCTCGGACGCCTCACGCACCGCGAACGACTGCTCGATCTGGGCCAGCATTGCGTTGAGGGATGATGCGAGCGAGGCCACCTCGTCGCCGGTCGGCGGCTCCGGCACGCGCCGCGACAGGTCCCCAGCGGCGATGGTCGCCGCCGTGTCCTCGATCATCGTCAGCGGTCGGAAGGCTCGTCGCACGGCATACCACCCGAGGATCGCGCACGCCGCGAGCACCGCCAGCGAGACGAGCGCGGCGACCGTCGTGAATCGCTCGATGGTCGCCGTGATCCCACTCATGGGCTTGGCCACCGCGTAGATCGCGTCCCCTGAGGTGTTGACCCCCGCCACGACCCGCCACGAGATGGCCTCCCCGCGTGCCGACGAGACGGTGAAGGGTCGTCCAGTGGTCACCCGGACGTCGCTGACGCTCAGGACCGGTATGGCGGGCGTCGAGGCGATCGACGCGGCGGGCACGGCCTCGACCTGGACGGCCGCGTTGGCCCCGAGGAAGGTGAAGACGACCGCGTAGTCGGGCGGGAGGATCGACGGCCGGCCCGCCTCCAGCTGGGCCGCAGCCACCTGCGCGGCGACATCGGCATACGCCCGCAGCTCTACGTCGATCCGATCGGTGAGGTACTTGCGGATCAGCAGGGCGCTGGCCACACCGGAGACGGTCAAGGCCACGACGAGCAGGGTGAGCACGACCGCCACCAGCCGCAGACGAAGCGGTAGCCGCCGCAGTCGGTCGGTCACCTGCGCGCCGAACGGGCTGCTCATGCCGGGGGCAGCCGAAGCACGTAGCCGACGCCGCGTTTGGTGTGGATGAGGGCGGGTTCGATCGTGTCGATCTTGCGTCGCAAGTACGAGATGTAGGACTCCACGATCCCGGCCTCGCCGCGGAAGTCGTAGTCCCAGACGTGGTCGAGGATCTGGGTCTTCGACAGCACCCGATTCGGGTTGAGCATGAGGTAGCGCAGCAACTTGAACTCGGTCGGGGAGCAGTCGATGACCCGCCCGGCGCGCCGCACTTCATGGGCCACCTCGTCGAGCTCCAGGTCGTGGAAGCGCAGCGTCGACTCGTCGTCGCGGTCGCCTCTCGTGCGCCGCAGCACCGCCCGGATCCGCGCCACGATCTCCTCGAGCGAGAACGGTTTGGTCACGTAGTCGTCCCCGCCGACGGTCAGCCCGGTGATCTTGTCGTCCACGCTGTCGCGCGCGGTGACGAACACTACGGGCACGTGCCGCCCTCGTTCCCGCAACTTGCGGGTCACCGTGAAGCCGTCCAGGTCGGGCAACATGACATCGAGGACGACCAGGTCGGGCTCGACGGTCGCGGCCAGGTTGAGTGCCGTGGCTCCGTCGCCGGCGACATGCACCTCGAACCCGGCGAACCGCAGCGAGGTGGCGAGCAGCTCGCGAATGTTGGGCTCGTCCTCGACGACGAGCAACCGGGCTTCGGGAGTGGGTGCGGCGCTCACGCGGGCCAGTGTGTGGGAGTTCGCTGGGAGTTGTCTGTGTGACGTGCCTGCTCGTGGATCGGCGGGGGATATCGTGCCGACATGGCAGGGGAGACCGTGAGCCGACCGGATCTGGGCGCGTGGGCGCGCCGCGTGGTGCCAGGGTGGGTGGCCTGGCTCCCGGTGCTCGGCTCGGTCGCCGTGCTCGCCGGCTCGGCGTGGTTCCTCCTCCAGCAGCAGAACCTTGGGTATGTCGAGGGGGTCGCCGACGACAACGACCTGCTGCGCACCTTCCTCCCCTTGATGATCGGGTGGTTCAACGAGCTGCCGTGGGCAGCTCTTGCCGCCGCGTCGCTGGGCCTTGCGGTCGTCCTGGAACTGGTCCACGTGCTGGGTCGCGCGCTCGACACTGGGCTGTCGGGCCCGCCCGGGCCGCCCGCCAACGTCGATGCCGCCCGCCCCGTCGTCGGCGCGGTGGGAGGCCTGCTGTGGGCGGCCTTCCACCTCCTCCCGGCCGGTTTGCGGGTGACCCATTCGGACGAGGTGAAGATCCTCTCGGACCAGATGACCGGAGGGGGGGTCGACGTCCCCTGGACTGGACCCTTGGTGCTGGCGGCGGCCTCCGGGCCCTTCCTGGTGCTGGCCTTCCTGCTCTGGCGGATCGGGCGCACCCGGATGGTGTGGATCGAGGCGCCGGAGTGGTCCGACCAGGCCGGTTCGGCACCTGCCGGTGACACCGAGCCCCCGGCTGCCGCTGCCGCTGCCGCTGGGGCCGCCGGGTCGTCAGTGCCCGTGGACCCCCTCTCACACCTGCGCCCCAGCACGTCGCTGGTCAACGGCCTGCCGGGCACGAACGGCGACCGGCCCCACCACTGGGAGGCACCGGCATACCTGCCGCCCGGTGAGGCCAGCAATGGCGGACTCGACGCGAGCCTGTTCGAACCGCCGCGGCGATAGACAGGTGACTAAATAGTCACCTAACCTGGTCTTCGTGACCGACCCACACGACGCGGTGTTCCGGGCGCTGGCCGATCCCGGCCGTCGCGCCCTGCTCGACGCGCTCGCCGCTCGCGACGGCCAGAGCCTGCTGGAGTTGTGCGCCGTCCTGCCGTCGATGACCCGCTTCGGGGTCATGAAGCACCTGGGCGTCCTCGAATCCGCCGGCCTGGTGACGACCGAGCGCGCCGGCCGACACAAAGTGCACTACCTCAACCCGGTCCCCATCCGGCAGGTCCACGACCGGTGGATCAGCCGCTACACCGAACCGCTGGTCGCCGGCCTCGAGGCCCTGCGGCAGCGCAGCGAAGGAGCCTGACCGTGGCCATCACCGCCCACCTTTACCGCGTCGTCATCAAGGCCCCTGTCGAACGCGTCTGGCAGGCCCTGGTCACGCCCGAGGACACCACCCGCTACTTCCATCGGGTGCGGTTTGCCGAGCCGCTCGTGGCTGGTGCGCCATACCGGCAGCTGCTGCCGGACGGCAGCACGGCCGTCGAGGGTGTCGTCGAGGAGATCGACCCGCCGCACCGGCTCGTCGTGACGTGGGGCATCCGGTATGACGACGAGCTCGCGGCCGAGGCGCCGGGACGGGTCGAGTGGACGCTGCGTCCCGCTGCGGCCGACGGCTCGGCCACCCTGGTGACCCTGCGGCATGGTGACCTTGCCGGCAGCCCGCTGACCTGGGAACACGTAAGGCTTGGCTGGCACGGTGTCCTGGATGGGCTCAAGACCTGGCTCGAGACAGGAACGGAGCTGGGCCCGGTCGACCTCGACGAGCCCGGGCTGGAGCCCCCGACGGCCGGCGAGGTGTCGGCGAGCTGGCACCGCAGCCAGGCGGTCGACGCCAACAACTCCACGTGGGAGCTCCTCGACCGTCCCGAGCGCACGGCCGCTGAGGACGACGACCTGCTCCAGCGGGCCTACGCCGCGGCCTATCACTGGGCGCGCGCCGCCGGCTCCGGCCCAGCGAACGCAGCCCGCGCCTCCTGGCTCATCTCCCGGGCCCACGTCGTCCTCGGCCACGGCGACCTGGCCCTGCACCACGCTCGTCGGTGCATGGAGCAGTGTCGCGCCGCCGACCTGGCCGACTTCGACCTCGCCTACGCCCACGAGGCCACCGCCCGAGCGCTGGCCGCTCTCGGGCACCTCGACGAGGCGAGCACCGAACGGACCGCCGCCGCGCAGGTGCCGATCGCCGACCCGCAGGACCGGGCCATCGTCGAATCCGACCTTTCCGGCGGGCCCTGGTTCGGCTTGACGCCCTGAGAGGATGGGGGCGAGCGAGGAGGCTGACATGCGCGCGCCACAGGTCGAGCCGGCATCAGGGCTGCCGGGCCAGGTCCGCATCTACGAGGTCGGCGCCCGAGACGGGCTCCAGAACGAGGCGACCGTGGTGCCGGCCGCGGTCAAGGCCGAGCTCATCACACGCCTGGCCGCGGCCGGCCTTCCGGTCATCGAGACGACCTCGTTCGTCCCGCCGACCTGGGTGCCGCAGCTCGCCGACGCCGCCGAGGTCCTCGGCCTGCTCGGCTCCGCCGGCCTCGGCCGCAACCGTCCTGTCCTGGTCCCCAACGAGCGCGGACTCGACCGGGCCCTGGCGGCCGGCGTCCGGGCGATCGCCGTCTTCGGCAGCGCCACCGAGACGTTCGCCCAGAAGAACCTCAACCGTTCGGTGGCCGAGTCCCTCGAGATGTTCCGCCCCGTCATCGAGCGGGCCCGGGGGCTGGGGCTGTGGGTGCGGGGGTATGTCTCGATGTGTTTCGGCGACCCGTGGGAGGGCGACGTCCCGGTGGGCCAGGTCGCCGAGGTCGCTCGGCGCCTGATCGATCTCGGGGTCGAAGAGCTCAGCCTGGGCGACACCATCGGCGTGGCGACGACGGGCCATGTCCACCGGCTCCTCGACGCGCTCGCCGCAGCCGCAGTGCCGGTCGAGGTGCTGGCCGTGCACTTCCACGACACCTATGGGCAGGCCCTGGCCAACACGATGGCGGCGCTGGCCGATGGGGTCACCGTCGTCGACTCCTCAGCCGGTGGCCTCGGCGGGTGCCCTTACGCGCGGTCCGCGACCGGAAACCTGGCCACCGAGGACCTGGTCTGGGCCCTGCACGGGGCGGGCGTCGAGACCGGTGTGGACCTGCCGAAGCTCGTCGAGACGAGCACCTGGCTGGCCGGACACCTCGGCCGCCCCTCCCCGTCACGGGTGGTCCGGGCCCTGGCGAGCTGAGCTCGTCGGCAAACCGCACGCCCGGACCGGCTGACCCCCACTAGGCTGGTGCCGCAGCACGCGCCCCGGCCCAACCCGGTCAGGGCTTCGAGGTGCGCCCCGGCATACCGGGACGACTCAGCAGATGGAAGGTGCACGGTGCCCACTGGCAAGGTGAAGTGGTACGACTCGGAGAAGGGCTTCGGTTTCATCTCCGACGACGACGGTGGCGACGTCTTCGTGCACGCCAACGCGCTGCCGGCGGGAGCCACTGCGCCCAAGCCCGGCACCCGTGTGGAGTTCGGCATCGTCGAAGGCCGGCGGGGCGCTCAGGCGCTCAGCGTGCGGATCATCGACCCGGTCCCCTCGGTGGTGCAGGCGCAGCGCGAGCGGCATCGCAAACCGAGCGAGGACATGGTGGTCATCATCGAAGACCTCATCAAGCTGCTCGACAACGTCTCCAACGGGCTGCGCCGCGGGAAGTACCCCGACAAGCAGCACGCCCACAAGGTGGCCCAGGTGCTCACGGCGGTAGCCGCGGACCTGGAGGCCTGATGGCTGGCGCCGCCAAGTCCGACGCGGTCCTCGAGGGCGCCGTCGATGTCGCCCGCGCGGCGCTGCTGGACGTCGCGGAGGTCGACGCCGTCGGCGCACACCTCTCGTGCAGTGTCGACGGCGAGCGCCTGGTCACCCATCGGTTCGCCTGCACGTCGTCGGCGTATGTCGGCTGGCAGTGGGTGGTGACCGTCACTCGGGCGCCCCGGGCCAAGACGGCCACCGTGTGCGAGTCGGCGCTGGTGCCCGGCGAAGGCTCGTTGTTGTCGCCGGCCTGGGTCCCGTATGCGGAGCGTCTTGCGCCCGGGGACCTGGGGCCCTCGGACGTCCTGCCCTACCAGGGCGAGGACCCCTACCTGGTCCAGGGTTTCGAAGCGACCGGAGAAGAAGAGGTCGACTCGGTCGCGATCTTCGAGCTCGGGTTGGGTCGGCGGCGGGTGCTCTCCGACGTCGGTCGGGCCGCCGCGGCGCAGCGCTGGTTTGACGGCGCAAACGGCCCGTCGAGTGAGCACGCGGCGAAGTCCGCCGGCCGGTGCGCGACGTGCGGGTACTTCCTGCCGATGGCCGGTGCGCTGCGCTCGATGTTCGGCGTGTGCGCCAGTGAATGGTCACCGGCCGACGGTCGGGTCATCGCCCTCGGGTTCGGGTGTGGCGCACACAGCGAGACCGATGTCGCCGCGCCCCGGCCCATCATCGTGCCGCCGCCGATCGTCGACGAACTAGCGGTCCACCCGCTCTGACGAGCCGCTAGTCGTCGAGGTGGGCGGCGTTGCCGCGGCCGCGTCGCAGGTAACCCCATCCCAGCAGGCCGAGAACGACCCCGGCTGCGCAACACCAGGGCCACCACCATCGATCCGCGGTGTGCCAGGCGGGAACGAGCGCGACCACGACCAGCGCGACCAACCAGGCCAGCACCCCGAGGCCGGAGATGAGGTCGGTCGAGGCCTTGACGGGCTTCAGGTCGGGGTCGGACACGCGATCAGGGTAGCGGTGTCCCTGATACTTGCTGGGTGGTCACCTCATGATCGCGACGTTCCGTTCGCTCGCCGTCCCCAACTATCGCCGGTATGCCGCAGGCGCCGTGGTCTCGAACACCGGCACCTGGATGGGCCGGGTGGGACAGGACTGGCTCGTGCTCACCGAGCTCACGAACGGCTCGGCGACGGCACTCGGCACGGTGACCGGGCTGCAGTTCACCCCCTTCCTCGTCCTGGCGCCGGTCGCCGGCGCGGTCGCCGATCGCTATCCCAAACGGCTCGTCATGCTGGTGACCCAGACGGTCATGGCGGCCAGCGCCCTGTCGTTGGCGGTGCTCACCCTCACCGGGACGGTCCGGCTGTGGCACGTGTATGTCGCGGCCCTCGTCCAGGGGATTGGCGCAGCCTTCGACGCGCCGGCGAGGCAGGCGATGGTCTCCGAGGTGGTCGACGCCGATCTGGTCAGCAACGCGGTGGCGCTCAACTCGGCCTCATTCACCGGCGGGCGCATTCTCGGCCCAGCGATGGCCGGGCTCGTCATCGCGGCCTGGGGGACCGGTTGGGCCTTGCTGGCCAACGGCGCGTCGTTCGTCTTCGTCCTCGCCGCGTTGCTCAGCCTCGACGTCGGGGCGCTACACCCGGCGCCGGTCGCGCGGGGTCGCGGACGGATCCGGGAAGGGCTGGACTACGTTCGCGGCCGTCCGGACCTGGTGCTCGTCATGGGGCTCGTCTTCGTTCTGGGCACGTTCGGGATGAACTTTCAGGTCACTATCGCGCTAATGGCCACCGCGGAGTTCCATCGCGGGCCGACCGAGTACGGTCTGCTCGGCTCGGTCATGGCGGTGGGCTCGTTCACCGCCGCGCTGCTGTCGGCGCGGCGACGACAGGCCCGGCTGCGGGTCTTGGTGTTCGCCTTGGCCGGTTTCGTCGCGGCCTCGGCGGCAGCGGCGCTCGCGCCGTCATACGAGTTGTTCGCGGTCGCCTTGGTTCCCGTGGGCCTGACCGCGCTGACCGCCATGACGACGGCCAACGCCTTCGTGCAACAGGGCACCGAGCCGGGGATGCGGGGGCGAGTTATGGCGCTGTATCTGGCGATCTTCATGGGCGGCACGCCGATCGGAGCCCCGCTCATCGGGTGGCTCGGCGACACGGCCGGCCCCCGCTGGACCATCGGCGTCGGGTCGGTGGCGGTCGCACTGGCCCTGGTGATGGTCGCAGTGTGGCTCCGGGTCCGCGAGAATGTTCGGGTGCGGCTCGACGTCCATCAGCGACCCATGGTCCAGATCAGTCACGGTGAGCCGGAAGCGCTGCGATGAACGCCCGCTTCCGGCACCGGCTGACCCTGTTCGTCCTGCTCGGGCTCGTCGTCGTCGCGGCGGTTGCGGCACTCGTGCGCTGAGCCGGACGGCCGCCGCGGACGACAGCTCCGTCCCGAGGGGTCTAGCCAAGCGCCCCGACGACATAGTCGATGCATCCGGTCAGTGCGGTGATGTCATCGGGGTCGACGGCCGGGAACATCGCGATGCGCAGCTGGTTGCGGCCGAGCTTGCGGTAGGGCTCGACGTCGACGACCCCGTGGGCACGCAGGACTTTCGCGACGGCTGCGGCGTCCACCTCGTCGGCAAAGTCGATCGTCCCGACGACCCGGCTGCGCGCGGCGGGGTCCGCGACGTAGGGGCTGGTGTATGACGTCGCCTCGGCCCAGCCGTAGAGCCGAGAGCTGGAGTCGGCCGTGCGGGCGGCGGCCCAGGACAGGCCGCCCTGGGCGTTGAGCCAGTCGACCTGTTCGGCAAGCATGACGAGGGTGGCCACCGCCGGGGTGTTGTAGGTCTGGTTCTTGCGGGAGTTGTCGATGGCCGTCGGCAGGCTGAAGAAGTCGGGCACCCATCGGCCGCTCGCGGCGATCTGCTCGACCCGGGCCACGGCCGCGGGGGAGAAGGCGGCGAGCCAGAGCCCGCCGTCGGAGGCGAAGCTCTTCTGCGGGGCGAAGTAATAGACGTCGGCCTCGGCCATGTCGACGGGCAGGCCGCCGGCGCCGGAGGTCGCGTCGACCAGCACGAGCGCGTCGTCGTCCGCGCCGGGCACTCGGCGTACCGGCGCCATGACTCCCGTAGACGTCTCGTTGTGGGGCCAGGCGTAGACGTCGACGCCTGCTTCGGCATACGGCACGGCCAGGGTGCCGGGGTCTGCGCGGACGACGGTCGGTTCCCCCAGGAATGGGGCGTTCTTCGTCACCGTGGCGAACTTGCTGGAGAACTCGCCGAAGGCCAGGTGTTGCGCCCGGTCCCGGACCAAACCGAACGCGGCTATGTCCCAGAACGCCGTGGAGCCGCCGTTGCCCAGGACGATCTCGTACCCGTCGGGCAACGCGAAGAGGGAGCCCAAGCCGTCTCGGACCCGGCCGACCACGGTCTTGACCGGTGCCTGTCGGTGCGAGGTGCCCAGCAGGGTGCGACCGACCGAGGCCAACGCATCGACCTGGGCGGGGCGGACCTTGCTCGGCCCGCAACCGAAGCGGCCGTCGGCGGGCAGCAAGTCGGCGGGAATCTTCACGGCGTGCGGGTCGACCGTGGGCGCGGCTGCGGTCATGGCGTTACCTCGGGGTCTGCAGATGGGGCGCTGAGTGGCTGGCGCTCGCGTCGACGGTGACGGGCGCTAGGCCCATTCAACCGCCGCTGCACCCGCTGACCGCCGGGGATCCCACCCCATGGGCTTGTGAGCCGCAGCACGCCCGGCCTGAAGTCGGGGCCTGGCTGGGCCGCGTGGCCCCCAGGTCACCGCCCATTTGACGCTGCCGCCCTCGCCCTACGTCACTGGCCCGCTGAGCGGGCCAGTGACAGTCACTGGACCGCTGGGCGGGCCAGTGACGTAGGGAGCAGAGGTGAGGTTTTTGGCGGCCGGGGGCGGCCCCATCGGGGCAACTCCGGCGGAGGTCAGGTCCGGCGGACGTCAGACCGCGTAGCCGGGTGCGACGCTGCCGTCGTGGTAGCCGGAGACGGCCTCGGGGCTGCGGGGTCCCTCGCCAACGTAGCGTGACGACGGCCTGATGAGCCGGCCGGTGAGCTTCTGCTCGAGGATGTGCGCCGACCAGCCGGCCAGACGCGCACAGACGAACAGCGGTGTGAACATGTTCGGTGGGACCTCGGCGAAGTCGAGAAGGACGGCGGCCCAGAAGTCGACGTTGGTCTCCAAACGCCGCTCCGGGTATCGCTCGGCGAGCTCGGCCAGCGCGGCCTTCTCCAGTTCGAGAGCGACCTGGTAGCGCGGGGCGCCGAGGCGTTCGCAGGTGTCCCGAAGGACCGCGGCGCGCGGGTCGTACGCCCGGTAGACCCGGTGGCCGAAGCCCATGAGGCGCTGGCCGTTGTCCATGACCTCCTTGACGTAGGCGCGCGCGTCGCCGGTGCGCTCGACGCCCTCGATCATGTGCTGCGCCCGGGACGGTGCCCCGCCGTGCAAGGGGCCGCTCATCGCGCCCACCGCGCCGGAGATGCAGGCGGCGACGTCGGCGCCGGTGGAGGCGATGACTCGGGCGGTGAAGGTCGACGCGTTCATGCCGTGCTCCGCCGCGGAGACCCAGTAGGCGTCGATCGCCTCGACGTGACGCGGGTCGGGCTCGCCGTGCCAGCGGATCATGAACCGCTCGACGACGGTGTGCGCCTTGTCGACCTCACGCTGGGGGACCATCGGCTTGTCGATGCCTCGGGCCGACTGACCGATGAACGACAAGGCGGTCACCGTGGTGCGCGCCAGGTCGTCGCGGGCCTGCTCGGCGTCGATGTCGAGCAACGGCTTCAGGCCCCACAGCGGAGCGAGGGTGGCCAGGGCGGCCTGGACATCGACGCGCGGGTCGCCGGAGTGCACCGGGAGCGGGAACGGCTCGGCCGGCGGCAGGCCAGGGTTGAACTCGTTGTCGACGAGCAGGCCCCAGACGTTGCCGTACGACACCTTGCCGACCAGGTCGCGGATGTCGACACCGCGATAGCGCAGGGCACCTCCTTCGCGGTCGGGCTCGGCGATGGTCGACTCGAAGGCGACCACCCCTTCGAGACCGGGACGGAACGTGGGGTCGGGAGCGTGCTGCGTCATGGAGTCCTCACGAATGGTGTGCGCTGTTGGCGCCATTGTGCCCGGTCACTGCGAAGAGTGGCGACGCGGCCTCAGTCGGCGCCGGATGCGCGCCAGCGCGGCCAGGTCCTCGGGGCGAACTCGTTTGGTCAGATCGGCGCGGGCGAGCAGGTCGGTCAGCGGCGCCGTCGTGGCCGGATAGGTCGTTACCGCTTCCTCGCCGGAGAAGACGACCCAGTATGTCGTCCCGCCGTGGATCACCTTGAGCACGCGGCCTTCGACGAGGGTCATCGCGTGGTCGGCGGCGAGCTTCTGCTGGGTGCGTGCGGCGAGGTAGGTCGTGGCGGCCTGCTTGGCCGGCTCCTTGGCGACGGCGACCGCGGCGGCAAGATGTGGGCCGTACTTCACGCCGTACTTCACCACGGTGCCGACAACCTTGCCCGTGCCAGGCATGGACCCTCCGTCCCTCGAGCCGTGTCCCCCACAGGGTAGTCGGCCGGGCCTAGGCTGGAGGGGTGAGCGAGCGCGTCGACTACACCGGCGCCGGTTTGCCCGACGTGGGGCTGCCTGGCACGCCATACGAGTTGTTGATGGCGTGGGTCGAGCAGGCCCGCGCTGCGGGGGTGAGCGGTTTCGAGTCCCCGGAGTCGCTGGCCATGTCCTTCGCGACCGTCGACGCCGCGGGTGCGCCGAACGTGCGCACCGTCCTGGTTCGCTTCCTCGACCCCTCTGGACCGGGTTTCGTCACCGACACCGGCTCGGCCAAGGCGCAGGAGATCGCGGCCAATCCGCGGGTGGCCGGCTCGGTGGGCTGGCCGAGCCTGTTCCGCGTGGTGCGGTTCCGCGGGTATGCCGAGCCGGTCGAGCCCACCGCCCTCGCGGACTACTTCAGGGCGCGACCCTGGGGGTCGCGGGTGGCCGCCTTGGCCTCCCACCAGTCCGAACCGATCGGCTCACGTGCCGACCTCGATGCGCTGTTCGACCGGTTCGCGGCCGCGCACCCCGACCGTGGCGGCCCCGGCGATGTGCCGGTGCCCGATTCCTGGGGTGGGTTCCGGATCCGGCCGGTCGAGGTCGAGTTCTGGGCGGGCCGGGAGAGTCGCCTGCACGACCGGGTCGTCTATGCCGCCACGGTGACCGACCCGCTGCCGATGCTCGACGCCGAAGGGCGCTGGCGCCGGATCCGTCGGCAGCCCTAGGGACAGGACAGCCCGCGGGGTGCCGAAGCGCCGTGCTGGACGAGGCACGGATCCCCGCGGGCTGCGGTGGCTGCTTGGATTGCAGCGCTCGCGTCCTGAAGTGCGATCGGGCTGCGGCTACTGCGCAGCCACCTCACGCGTCCGATAGGAACTCACTATCTGACCACCTCCCTTCCCGTGTGCGAGCACGGTATGCCGCTCCGGCCCGCATGGCAACGGCTTTCGACCGCAACGGTTCACGAGGGGATGAACCCGCCGTCCAGCTCCCATGGCGCGATGGGGGAGTGTTCGAGGATCCACGCCTGCAGGAGCCGGTCCCACCCGAAGCCCACGGCGACGCCGACGAGGATAAAGACCACCCCCAGAGCGCGACGAGCCCAGCCGTGCGAGTCGGCGAGCCACCCGAGTCGCTTGATGAGCCGCTGGCCGAGCAGCGCGACGGCGAGCAGCGTCCCCGCCAGGCCGACGACATACGCCGTGAGGAGGACCAGGCCGTACCCGAAGGAGGCGGGCAGGACGGTGACGACGACATACGCGTACAGCGGGCTGCACGAGGAGAAGACCGGCCCCAGGGCCGCGCCGGTCAGGACCTCGCCGGTCAGCCCCTCACGGGAGCGCGCCGCCGAGAGCCGGGTCCCCGAGCGCGACTGCAGAGCTAGCCGGCCGGAGAGCCGCTCCCAGACATCCGGGAAGGCGCCGACGACGCCGAGGCCGACGAGGATGACCGCCGAGACGATCGACCAGACCCGCGGCGGGATCCCGATGAGCGCGGTGGTCGCCTTGAGCAGGAGCGTGAAGGCCATCACCGACGCACCGAGCGACACCGCGATGACCAGGGCGCGTCGCCGGGGGGAGTGGGACGACGGCCCGCCCCCCGGCCCGACCACCGACCCACCGACGACGACGGGCAACAGCGGCAGGACGCAGGGAGCGAGCGTCGTCAGCATCCCGGCGACGACGGCACCGAGCAGGGCGAGCATCAGGCGAGCTTGGCCTTGATCTGTGCTCCGGTGCTCGTTCCGGTCCAGATCTTCTGCTTCATGCCGTCGGCGTCCACGGCGACGAAGGTGTGCTGCTGGGTGATCCCGTACTTCTGCTTCAGCTCGGTCATCGAGTCGTAGTCGACCTTGACGACCGTCAATCCGTCCGGCACGCCGTCGGTGGTCAGCGAGGCATCGGTGGCCTTGCAGTCCGGGCACCACGGGGCGTGGAAGAAGAGGACGACCGAGGCGCCCTTGGCCGCCATCGCCATGTCCTTGGCGTACTCGTCATAGGTGATGTACCGGCCCTTGGCCATGGCGTCCGGTGTGCTCATGTCGTCGGTCGGGGTCGTGGTCGACCCTCCGGCGGGGGTGCTCGTCGAGGACGTGGGCGTTGACCCGGCGGCGGGTGGGTTGGCGGTCGTGGCCGACCCGCAGGCGGCCAGGGCGAGCGCGGTGACAGCCAGGGCGGCGACGCGAGTGAGGTGTCGGTTCATGACGATCAGCGTTCCAGCCGGCCGGCCGGAATCACATTGCCGAGCCCTTACCGCCCGATGACGCCATACGGTCAGGGCAGCCGCAGCGTGGCCAGGCATCCGGGGTCGCGGTTGACGATCGACACCTCACCGCCGAGGGCCCGGGCCACCCCGTCGGCGACCGCCAGGCCGAGCCCTGCGCCGACTCCGTCCCCGGGGCTGCGCGCCGCAGTCCCGCGCCACCCGGGCTCGAGCAGGTGCGCGAGGTCGGCCTCGGGGATGCCCCCGCAGCCGTCCTGGACGCGGACCCAGGCGCCGCTGGCGTCGACACCGCCCTCGATGGTGACCGTGCCGCCGCTCGGTGTGTGCCGGACTGCGTTGTCCACGAGGTTGAGCACCGCCCGAGACAGGTGTCGTGCGTCGGCCGACGCCAACGTCGCCGGCGGGCAGCTGCCGGCGACGGCCACCCCGCGAGCGTCGGCAACCGGACGGATCGTGGCCAGGGTGTCCGACACGAGGTCGGCGAGGCTGACCGGCCCGACCTCGAGTCGGGTCGTGCCGGCGTGCAGGCTGGTCAGGGCGAGCAGATCGTCCACCATGGCGGCGAGCCGGTCCGTCTCGGCACCGATCCGGCGGTGGTATGACGGCGGGTCGTTGGCCACGCCGTCCTCGAGCGCCTCGGCCATGGCTCGGATGCCGGCGAGCGGGGTGCGCAGGTCGTGGGAGATCCAGGCGACCATTTCCCGCCGGCTGGCGTCGAGCGCCGCCGCTCGCGCACCCTCGGCAGCGTGCTGCTGGGCCCGCCGGTCCATGCCACGCACATGCCTGCCGAGGAGCACCCCGACGAGAAGGGCCACCGGGACGGTGGCGGCCAGGACGGTCAGCACCAAGCTGAGGTCGTGCTCGCTGAGGAACATCGCCCGAGCGCAGACCAGGATGCCCGCGGCCATGGATCCCACGACGACGAGCGGGGCGAGCGTGGTGGCCGTGGGCACGGACCGCCGCGCGATGGCAGCGACGAGGGCCGAGGCCGTGCCGCCGACGGCGGCCGTCGTCCCCGCGCCGAGGGCGAATGCGGTCAGGTCCGGGCTCATGGCGCGCCGGTCAGCCCATCCCACCGGTAGCCGACCCCCCAGACGGTGGCCACCCGCCGAGGGCTCTGCGGGTCGGGCTCGATCTTCTCCCGCAGCCGCCGGACGTGGACCGTCACCGTTGACTGGTCGCCGTACTCCCAGCCCCAGACCTGGCGCATGAGCTCCTCCCGGGAGAAGGCGACGCCGGGGTGGGTCATGAGGTGGGCCAGCAGGTCGTGTTCCCGCACGGTCAGGGCCAGCTCGGCCCCGCCGAGGCTGACCCGTCGGCCGGGCCGGTCGAGGACCAGGTCGCCATCGACGAGGACAGCGGCGAGCTGCGGCGTCGCGTCCGCGGACCCGGCCGAGCCAGCCGGTCCCGCTGGTCCGGCTCCGGCCGGGCCGGGCTCCTCGCTCGGGGTTGCGGCGTCGGTCGAGGTGCGCCGCAGGATCGACTGGATGCGCAGCACGAGCTCTCGGGCGCTGAACGGCTTGGTCACGTAGTCGTCGGCACCCACCTCCAGTCCGAGGATTCGGTCCTCCTCGTCGCCTCGGGCGGTGAGCATCACGACGGGCAGGTCCCCGCGACGGGTCCGCAGGGTGCGCAGCACCTCGAGGCCGCCGATGCGGGGCAACATGAGGTCCAGGACGACGAGGTCGGGGAGTCGGGCGCCAGCCAGGGCCAGGCCAGTCTCGCCGTCGGCGGCCTGGTCGACGTCATACCCGGCTCGCTCGAGGTAGGACGCGACGACCTCGCGAACCGTCGCGTCGTCCTCGACGAGGAGGATCCGGGACATGTCGGCAGCCTAGGCACGGCCGCCGCCGCCGGTCGAGGGGATCGGCCGGTCCCGGTCCTTACGAGTCGGTGACGTCCACGAGCCTGACAATGGGGCCATGACCAGGGCGGCCCTGGTGCCGCTGTGGGCGGCGCATCTCGGGCTCGATGCCCGGGCGACCAGTCTCATCGTGGGCGTGGCCGGTGCCGTCGAGCTCCTCCTGGTCTATCCGGCGGCGCGCTCATGGACCGCAGGGGCCGGGCGGCGGTCGCTGTGCCGTCCATGGTCGGTATGGCGGCCGGGATGGCGCTGCTGCCCCTGGCCGCCGGCGCCGTGTCGTTGACGGCCGGGTCGGCGGTGGCCACCCTCGGCGCCTCGGCACTGGTCGTCGCCGGTCTGGCCGGTCTCGGTGCCGGGTGGTTCGCCCGGGCGCTGGATCCTCGATCTCAGCCGGAGCGGCGCGCGGCCTCGTAACGGGCCAGTGCCTCGCGGCGTTCGACGTCGTGGTCGACGATCCGTTCGGCATACCCGTGGTCGTAGCCGTTCGGGTGGCGCCACGGCTCGTGCGCGGCGCCGCCGGGCAGGTGCGCCAGCTCGGGGACCCAGCGGCGGACGTAGTCTCCGGTCGGGTCGAACCGCAGCCCTTGGGACACCGGGTTGAAGACCCGGAAGTAGGGCGCCGCGTCGGTGCCGGTGCCGGCCACCCACTGCCACCCGTGGGCGTTGGACGCCATGTCGCCGTCGCGCAGGTGCTCGAGGAAGTGGCGAGCGCCGTAGGGCCACCACACGTGGAGGTCCTTGACGAGGAAGCTGGCCGTGACCATCCGGACCCGGTTGTGCATCCACCCGCTCTGGCTCAGCTGGCGCATCCCCGCATCGACGAACGGGAAGCCGGTCCGCCCTTCGCGCCACGCCTGCGCGCTCGAGCCGGGGTCGTCATACCGGATCGACAGTGGCCGCAGGTCGTGCCAGGCCGACTGGGGCTCGTGCCACAGGACGTCCGCGTAGAACTCCCGCCAGGCCAGCTCGCTGACGAAGGACGCCGCGCCGGGAGTGCCCCACGCGGGCGAGCCGGCGAGGTCGGCCAGCAGGGTCCGGGGGTGGATCTCCCCGTACTTGAGAGCCTCGGACAGTCGCGAGGTCCCGTCGAGGGCGGGGCGGTCGCGATCCTCGGCGTAGGTGTCCAGGGCCTCGTCGCGGAACCGCTGCCAGCGCCGCTGTGCCGCGGCCTCGCCGACCTCGGCTCCCGGGTCGCGGGGCGTGCCGGAGCGGTCCAGCCCGGCCGGTGTCACCGAGGGGATGTCCTCGGAGTCGACTCCGCGCACCCACTCCAGGCGCGCCGGCAGGGTCGCCGGCCGCGGCCACCCATGCTCCAGCCAGGCCCTTCGGAACGGGGTGAACACCCGGTATGGCGTTCCCGCGGCGGTGCGGACCCGGCCCGGGCCGACCGCGTAGGGCGTGCCGGTGGCGAGCAGATCGACGCCCATGTCGCCCAGCGCAGCGCGGACCTGAGTGTCCCGGCGTCGGCCGAACGGGGTGATCTCGGCGCTGACATGGACCGCTCGGGCACCCAGCGAGGCAGCCAGCCGGGGCAGGATCGCGGTCGGCTCGCCGGTGCGGACCACGAGCGCGCCCTCGGTGGAGTCCTGGAGCCGTTCGACCGAGCGCAGATACCGCTGCCAGCGAGTTGGACCGGCAGAGCTGGCCAAGATCGGGTCGAGCAGGACAATGGGGAGGACGGCACCGTCTTGTGCCGCCGCGCACAACGCCGGGTTGTCGACCAGGCGCAGGTCGCGGCGGAGCCACAGGATGTCAGCCATCGGGATGAGAGGCTACGCGGGTGACCGACCTGATCGACACCACCGAGATGTACCTGCGCACCATCCTCGAGCTCGAGGAGGATGGCGTGGTGCCGATGCGGGCCCGGATCGCCGAGCGGCTGGGGCACTCGGGGCCGACCGTGTCGCAGACGATCGCCCGGATGGAGCGTGACGGGCTGGTCGGGCTGGCCGACGACCGGCACCTGCTGCTCACTGACGAGGGACGCCTCCTGGCCACCCGGGTGATGCGCAAGCACCGGCTCGCCGAACGACTCCTCGTCGACGTCCTGGGCCTGGAGCTCGAGTACGTCCACGACGAGGCCTGCCGGTGGGAGCACGTCATCAGCGAACGGGTCGAACGCAAGATCGTGGCGCTGCTGGCCGAGGCCGAGCTGTCGCCCTACGGCAATCCCATCCCGGGACTGGGCGAGCTGGGGGTGCCGGTCCCGCGGCAGCTGGCTCACGCGGGCGGCGCGGTGGAGCCGCGCCCGATCTCGGCCCTCGCCGAGGCCGCGCCGACGCTGGTGCGGCTGTCCCGCATCGGCGAGTGGGCGCAGGTCGACGTCGAGGTCCGCGAGGAGTTGCAGCACGCCGGAGCCCTCCCGGGCGCCCGGGTGGAGGTCTGGGGCGATGAGCGCACCGTGCGGATCCGTCCGGTGGGCGGTTCGCGCGAGGTCGCCGTCCCCGTGCCGGTGGCCAGTCACATCTTCGCGGTGCCCGCGAGCTGACCAGCCAGCGGCCGATGCGACCTGACCAGCCAGCGGCCGATTCGCCCGCGCCTGCGCGGGCCCGGGGCGCCGGTTCGTCCCCGTCGGGCACCGCCGGGACGGGCGAGACATATGACACGTTTCGTGTCCGCGTCGTGACCGGAACGTGACATTGGGCGCACGGTCTGTGTAGCGTGGTCCCGCCTGCCGATGAGGTAGGCGCCGATGCCGGACCGCCGAGTCCTGCCGCTGGCATCGGGCCCTGAACCTGGGCAGGACCGGGGGAACCACCTTCGGGCGTCGCGAGACGTCCTTGGGGTGAAGCCCGTCGAGCCGTACAGCTTGCCGTGCCGGGTGACTCCCACCCGAACCCGACAGCTCACCTCGGAGGCGTCAGGAGAGACCGTGTCCCAACACGTAGGCCGTCACCGGTCCCAGAGCTTCAGCGCCTTCGGCGAACTCGCCGATCTGGCCGCTCGCACCGCTCGTCCGGCGGCAAAGGCATCCGCAGTCGCCGTGGCATCCGGTGGCATCGTCGCCTCGTTCGCCGTGCCGGCCAGCGCCAATCCGCTGGCGGCCGGGTCGAAGCCGGCGTCCGCCGCGGTGGCTCCGCAGCCGGCCGTGGCTGCGCCCGTTGCCCAGGCGCCCGCTGTCAAGGCGCCGGCCGTCAAGGCGCCGGCAAGTGCCGCCCTGATGGCGCTGGCCGCCCCGCAGACCGCCCCCGCTGCGGCTCGCCCGCTGATCGCCGCCGCCGTCGCGGCCCCCGCCAAGAAGGGTGACGTCAACCCGGTCGACACCCTCGGTGTCCTCGGGTTCACCGCGAAGAAGGCGGCCCGGTCGGCCACCATCTCGGTCGAGCGGATCGCCCCGGTCGTCACCGAGACGGCGACGACGACCGCTACGGCTGGCACCGCCTCACGCGGCGCGACCCGCACCGCCACCACGACGACCACGACGGCCCAAGCACCGGCCCCGGAGATCAACATTCCGGCTCCGACGGCGGGCATCGCCGCCATCGCCGCCAGCCTGCTCGGCATCCCTTACGTCTATGGTGGCACCTCGACCAGCGGGTTCGACTGCTCCGGCTACACCCAGTACGTCTACCGGATGGCGGGCAAGTCGATCCCGCGCACGGCCGAGGCGCAGCGTGCCGCCTCGATCAAGGTGTCGAACCCGGTGCCCGGTGACCTGGTCTTCTTCGGCTACCCGGCCTTCCACGCCGCGATCTACGCCGGCCCGGGCAAGATCTACCACGCCTCGCGTCCGGGCACGGTGACCTCGCTGGCGAACTTCCTCAGCTATGGAACGGTCACCTACGGTCGGTTCTGACGCAGGATGAGCCCGTCGTGACCACCGTCCCCATCGCCTACCGCGGCCGCCACCGATCCGGTGGTTCGGCCGCGGTTCGGCGTTCCGACCCGCTGGCGTCCGCGGGCGCGCCGCCGTCTGCTGGTGCGGGCCCGTGGACCATGCTGGGTTCGCTCGCCGCCGTGTCGCTCGTGGCCGGTGGCCTGGTCACCGGCACGGTGCTGTCAGGATCGGCCTCGTCGCAGCTGTCCACCACGGCCATGGTGGTGCCGCACCTCGGGGGCGCCGCGGGCGACATCGTGGATCTCGCCGGTGCCCCGGCCGGTCCCGCAACTGGTTCCGCAGCCGATCCCGCAGCAGGTCCCGCGAACGGTTCCGCCGCGCGCTCGGGGCTGGGCGTGGCACTGGCCGCACCGCGGGGTGAGGCGGCCGCCATACCGGGTGCGTCCGAGGGGATCCTCGGGTTCACCGCGGCCAAGGCGGCGTCGGGCACGCCGACCATCTCGGTGCGGCCGGTGACCGGTGTTGCGGGCGTCCCCGTCTCCCGGGCCGGGTCGCGCACCGGCGCCCCGTCGGCCAGCGGGTATGGCGGGCTGTCGGCGAACGCTCAGGCCGTCGTGGCGGCCGTCCGGGCGACCTTCCCCCAGATCACCTCGATCGGCGGGCTCCGAGGCGGTGGCGGGGACCACGGGAGCGGACATGCCGTCGACATCATGACCTCGGACGTGGCGTTGGGGACCGCGATCGCCGAGTACATGCGGGCCAACGCGGGCCGGCTCGGCATCACGTATGTCATCTGGCGCCAACGGGTCTGGATGCCGATCCGGGCGAGCGAGGGGTGGCGGCTCATGGAGGACCGCGGGTCGCCGACGGCGAACCACTACGACCACGTGCACGTCAGCGTCGCCTAGCCGCATGGCACGGCTGCTCGTCGTGCACCACACGACGTCACCGGCCTTGGCGGAGATGCTCGCCGCCGTCATCGGTGGAACGCGCGCGGAGGGCATCGGCCCGGTCACCGTCGAGGTCCGCCCCGCGCTGTCGGCGACCGTGTCCGACGTGCTGGGGGTCGACGGTTTCGTCCTGGGCACTCCGGCGAACATGGGCTACATGTCGGGGGCTCTGAAACACTTCTTCGACACGATCTACTACCCGTGCCTCGAGGCGCGGCGTGGTGCGCCATACGGGCTGTACGTCCACGGCAACCTCGATGTGGCCGGGGCCCAGCGCTCGGTCGAGGCGATCGTCACGGGTCTGGGGTGGGCCAAGGTCAGCCGCGACGTCGTCGTGCTCGGGCCGCCGTCACGCGCCGATCTCGACGCCTGCCGCGAACTCGGCGCGGTCCTCGCCGCGACCGTGGCCGGGGCGGCGTGACGGTAGGCTTGGCGGCCGGGCCGCAGGGGCGGCCGCGCCCTCGTAGCTCAGGGGATAGAGCACCGCTCTCCTAAAGCGGGTGTCGCGCGTTCGATTCGCGCCGGGGGCACGTCCGGCGGATGACGGCGTGAGCCGGGCGTCCGCCTGCCGTGCCACCGTGGCGAAGGCGGGAGCCGGGCCGAATGACCATGAGGCCCGCGGCTCGCGCCGGGGGCACATCGTGTCAGTGCAGGTCAGCGGCCTGTGGCGGCCGCCTCAGCAGGCGCCACGGGCGCCGCGGACCCCAGCGGCGATCCACAGGCCCGCGGCCGTGTGCCGCAGATCGTGGGGCCGCTGGTCGAGGCTCGTCGCCGCCCAGTGGACGGCGCGCCGCCAGTTCTGGGCATGGAGGGAGCCACCACCCCGGGCCGGACACGGCACGCCGGTATCGACGAGTCGTCCGCCTCTCGCCGAGTGCTACAGGCGTCGCTGGGCGAGTCAACGTCGAAGTAGGTGGCTGGGGTCGCGAACTTGACGAACTGCCCGCCGTCCGATGGGTCGATGACCGCGACCTTCTCGACCGTGGCGGCCACCTGGAACTGACGTATGTCGCAGGCACCGTCGTGGCCCGATCCATCGAGGCTGGGTTTCGCTCCTGGATACGTGATGGCTAGCGCGACCACCCCACCCACGACCCGTGCCGGTCTCCGAGAGAAACGCGGCAGTGGTCGCGAGCACGGATTGGCAGAGTCTTGCCTGTCGCCGAACTCCGAGGCTCGGTCGCCGCAGCCACCTCGGGTTCCTCCCTACCAGCCCCAGTGTCGGCGCTGGGCGTTGATCGCCCACTCCGAGATGGCGTCGAGGTCGACGACCTCGGGGAGGGGCGTCGTCCCGGTGTCGAGTGCCTGGCGGATCCGCGCCTCGTAGCGGCCGATCTCAGCAGATGCCTCCGCCCGCGGCACCTCGCCCCGCTTCACGGCGAGCACGCGTTCGCGCTGCGGCTCGGGCAGCGGCAACGTCAGCGTGCCCTCGGTGGCGATCTCGTGGCCCTGGTACGCCAGGCGCAGGGCATGGCTGCCGTACTTGACGTCCCATCCGTACAGCTCGATCAGCTCGGGCCGGTTCGGCACCCGGTTCCGCTTGCCCCCACCCATCATCCGCTCGTGCTGCGAGTGCATGTATCCGAGGAACCGCTCCACTGCCACCTGCGAGAGGAACGCCGAGCGCATCGCGCGCAGCTCCTGGCCCAACGGCGTTATCACGACGAGCGACTCCTCCGGCGCGAAGAGCGGGAGCATCACCGTCGGATTGCCCTTGATCGCCAGCCGGAGGTACTTGCGAAGCGAGTACAGCACCAGATCGGTGTCCCCAGGCCCGCTGCGTCCCCCCTCCGGTTGGGTCCGCCAGATGAAGTCCTCGCGGTAGCGCTCCAGCCCCAGCACGTATGCCGGCGGCTCGACATACACCCCCATCTCATCGTGGTCGTCGGTGCCGGCGATGGCGATCCCGTGCACGCCGCTGCCGACAATCGAGCGCAGGATCTCGTTGGGCAGCGCAACCCCACGGTCGCCATACTCCACGTTCGGCCGCTCAGACATGACGGCACCGTAGCCGCCTCCGGTGGGTCGCGGAGAACCCTTTTGCCTTCGGGCCGTCGCTCCGGCCACCGCTGCACTCGTTGGCCGAGAAGCACGCAAGGCTAGGCCCAGAGGCCGAGCTCGCCCGATTCCATAACGGCGTGGGCGGCCGCCAGGGCGTCCCGCGATACCGCCACCGCGTCGTCGACGTCACCCACGTCGGGGCCGGCCTCGTCGGAGTCCGGGTACTCGTAGGCGTTGCGGTTGCGCCGGATCCGGCCGAAC
>JBPOIZ010000128.1:0-13648 GCA_052034115.1 Actinomycetota bacterium | reverse complement strand
GTCGCCCCCGCCCGCGTGGCGGCGCCCCCCCCGCGGGCCCGCGGCCGGCCGCCCCCCCCCCCGGGGCGCCCGCCCCCCCGCCCCTACCCGGCCGGACCGCAGTCGCCCGGCAGCTGCGGCCCGTCCGCGCACCGAACCAGCGGTCGCGACGTCGTCCACACTGTGGATCCGCGTCGTCGTCCTGGTCGCCATGGTGGCCATGCTGGCGGTCATGTTGGTGCCCACGCTGCGCTCCTACCTGAGCCAGCAGGCGCAGATCTCGGCGGCCCGCGACACCGTGGCCGAGCAACGGGCCGACATCGCGTCCCTGGAGGCCGAAGAGCGGAAGTGGTCCGACCCGGCCTACATCGAACAGCAAGCCCGCGAGCGGCTGAAGTTCGTCCGGATCGGGGACCGCGCCTACAGCGTCATCGAACCGGTCGCGGATGCCACCTCGGCCCGCCAGCCCAGCCGGGCCCCGGTCGTCTCGGCGAAGGCGGTCAGTGACCAGGCGCCGTGGTATGGCCGGCTGTGGCAGTCGGTCCAGGTGGCCGACCAACCCGCCGCAGGGGTCGTCAAGGTGCCGAGCGGATCGACTGGCTCGGGGCAGTGACCGCTGCGGAGGACCTGCGAGCCGTCGAGCGGCAGCTCGGCCGGGCACCTCGGGGGGTGATCGACGTGGCGCATCGTTGCCCGTGCGGGGAGCCTGCCGTGGTCCGCACCAGCCCGGTGCTGCCCGACGGCACCCCGTTCCCCACGACGTTCTATGCCACGTGTCCGCGGCTGACCGCCGCGATCAGCACCCTGGAATCCTCCGGCGTCATGGCGCAGATGACGCAGCGATTGGTCACCGACCCTGAGTTGGCTGCCCGCTACGAGTCCGCGCATCGGGCCTACTTGGCCTCGCGCGACGAGCTGGGCGAGGTCGCGGTGCTCCGCGGCATCTCCGCGGGAGGGATGCCCACCCGGGTCAAATGCCTCCATGTCCTCATCGCTCACTCCCTGGCGGCCGGGCCAGGGGTCAACCCGCTCGGGGACGAGGCGCTCGATCTTCTGCCACGCTGGTGGCAGGACCATCCGTGCACATCCGACAGTGCGTCCGATCCCATCCCCCGGAGTGAGCCATGACCTCCCGCATCGCCGCACTCGACTGCGGCACCAATTCCATCCGGCTCCTCGTCGCCGATGTCGTCGGGCCCGGGCAGCTGCGCGACGTCGTGCGTCGCATGGAGATCGTCCGGCTCGGCTACGGCGTCGACAAGACCGGACGGATCGACGACGCCGCGATGGAGCGCACCGTGGCCATGTGCCGGGAGTATGCCCAGCAATGCCGTGACCTCGGGGTCGGGGCCACCCGCTTTGTAGCCACCTCGGCCGCCCGAGACGCCGCCAACGCTCATGAGTTCGTCGCCGGGGTCACCGCGGCCTTTGCGGAATTCGGCACCGTGCCGGAGGTCATCTCCGGGCGCGAAGAGGCGGGGCTGTCGTTCCGTGGGGCCACCGGGGACGTCTCGGCCAGCGGTGCCCTGGCGCCCTACCTGCTGGTGGACATCGGGGGCGGCTCGACCGAGTTGGTGCGGGGGCGAACGGAGGCCGAGCAGGTCATCTCGGTGGACATGGGCTGTGTGCGGATGACCGAGCGACACCTTGTGGACGACCCGCCGACGCAGGGCCAGATCGAGGCCGCCACCGCAGATGTCGACGCGATCCTCGATCGAGCCGAGGAGACGGTGGACCTGTCGGGCATCGGCACGCTGGTCGGTGTGGCCGGCAGCATCACGGCGCTGACGGCATACACGCTTCGGTTGCCGCAGTATCAGCCTGAGCGGGTGCACCTGGCCCGGCTTGACCTGCCCACCGTGTTGGGCTCGTGCGACGCCTTGCTGCGGATGAGCCGGGCTCAGCGAGCGGCGATCCCGTCGATGCACCCTGGGCGGGTCGACGTCATCGGGGCCGGCGCCCTGGTGTGGTCCAGGATCGTCCAGCGGGTGGCGCAGCGCAGCCCCGCGGTGACGGCGACGATCACCTCGGAGCACGACATTCTGGACGGCATCGCGCTGTCGATCGCCTGACGTCGTCCCGGGTGCGGTCGGCATACCCTGGGCATGTCCCCGTAGCCCAACCGGCAGAGGCAGGCGACTTAAAATCGCACCAGTGCGGGTTCGACCCCCGTCGGGGACACCACAGCGCGGCGTCGGGAACAAAACGCCGGGCTCAAACGCCTGATTCAATAGCGGTGGTGCCGACCGGTGCCGCCACGTGCACCAAAGGAGTGCCCATGCCGGGTAACAACCCCGTCTTCCAGCGTGTCGAGAAGGACATGCGCTCCGGTTATGCCGGTTTCGGGGCCAGCCCCCGCACCGCGACGCCGGCACCGCCATACCAGTCGGCGCCGTCCAACGCCCAGCTCCAGGACATGTATGACGCGCCGCCGGCGACGCCCACTCAGGCCGGGCGGGTGACCTTCGACGACGTCATCATGAAGACCCTCGGACTGTTCGCCGTCGTCGTCGGGGTCGCCGCCGCGGCGTGGGTCTACGTCATCAACGTCAACCCGAGCGCCGCGGTCCCGCTGTGGTGGGGCGGCATGCTCGGCACCCTGGTCGTCGGCCTGGCCATCGCCTTCATGAAGAAGGTGTCGGTCCCGCTGATTGCCGTCTACGCGGTGCTCGAGGGCGCCTTCGTCGGGGCCATCTCGGC
This sequence comes from Actinomycetota bacterium, assembly GCA_052034115.1. Taxonomy (GTDB): domain Bacteria; phylum Actinomycetota; class Actinomycetes; order Actinomycetales; family Dermatophilaceae; genus Lutibacillus. The sequence goes on along the minus strand of JBPOIZ010000128.1, from coordinate 10,969 downwards.
GGTCATGGAGTCTGCCTACCCTGGGCTGGTCGCCACGGCGGTCCTGGCCACGGTGTGCACCTTTGCCGGGATGTTCATCGGCTACCGCACCAAACTCATCAAGGTGACCAGCCGCTCCCGGCGCATCTTCGGCTTCGCCCTGCTCGGCTACGTGCTGTTCAGCCTGGTCAACCTGTTCACCCAGGTCATGGGCTGGACGCAGGGCTGGGGCATCGGCAACGGCGGTGGGCTCGGCATCCTCATCTCCGTCCTCGGCGTCGGCCTGGCGTCGTACTCGCTGGCGGTCGACTTCGACACCATCGAGCACGCCGTCGCCGCCGGCGCACCGCAGCGGTACTCCTGGCTGCTGGCCCACGGTCTGATCGTCAGCCTGGTCTGGCTGTACATCGAGATCCTGCGTCTGCTCGCGCGTCTGCGCGACTGATGTCGCTCGGCGACCCCGTCCCCGACGAGGTCCGCCGCGACCTTCGCCGCATCGCCGACCGGTGGCTCGTCCTACCGGTCGGCGATGCCGTCGGTGCGGCCGCCGCGGTGCGCCGCGCCGCCCAGCGGCTGGTCGAGGCCACCGCTGCGGCCGCCGAGACCGACGGCGGTCGGCTCCCCGATCTGGGGCCGGCCGTGGTCGTGGACCAGCTCGTCGTCACGGTCTTTGACGCCTGTGCTGCCGGGGTGTCGGGCGCCGAGGTGGCAGCGGTCGTCGCAGACCTTCGGCGGTCCCTGCCGTGAGGTCGACCACGGCACCGGCAGGCGCGTTGTTCGTCGGTGTCGCGACCCTGGATGTGATCCAGCAGGTTGAGGTTGCGCCGGGACCGAACGAAAAGGCGACCTCCACCGCACAGCTCGTCTGCGCGGGTGGTCCGGCCACCAATGCCGCCGTCTGCTGCGCCGCGCTCGGCGTGCCGGCCACGCTGGTCACCGCCGTGGGCCGCTCGACGTTCGGTATGGCGGTGCAGGCCGACCTGCGGCGCCACGGGGTGCGCCTGGTGGATCGGGCGGCCGAACCGGAGGAGGAACTGGCCGCCTCGGCGATCAGTGTGTCCGCCACCGGTGCACGCAGCGTCGTCGCCTCGAACCGCCGCTTGGCCGTCCTGACCGCCGACCTGGCACAGCTGGTGGCTCCTGAGCACGCCGTCGTCCTCGCCGACGGCCATTACCCGCAACTGGCCCTGCCCCTCCTCGCGACCGCCCAAGGCCAGGCGATCCGGGTGCTGGATGCGGGCAGCGTCAAGCCGCACACCGACGAGCTGCTCAGCCATGTCGACGTCGTCGTGGCGTCTGCAGACTTCCGGCCCGGAGGCTGCCGTGACGCTGCGGACGTCCTGGAGCACCTGGCGTCGGCCGGGATCGATCACGCCCTGGTCACCCAGGGGGCTGCCCCGGTGGCCTACCGATGGGGGATGCAGCGCGGCGAGGTCGACATACCGGTGGTGGATGTCGTGGACACCCTGGGTGCCGGCGACATCTTCCACGGCGCCTTCTGTGCCGCGCTGGTGCGTTGGGGGGCGCTGCCGACGGGCCTGGCCGCCGTCGATCCCCGCTCACTCATCCGAGCTGCGTCAGGTGTCGCGGCGCGGTCGGTGCGGTCGTTCGGCACGCGCGCCTGGATCTCCGAACGGGTCGGCAACCTTTCGCGGCCCTCAGGCATCTAGATGGTGTCCGTCCACGATGAAGGAGACCTTGATGGCCATTCGTTCGACCTCCCCCCGGCGCCCCGCGCCCGCCCTGACCCAGCAGGGCTCGGCCCGCACCACCATGCGCGTCGGGGGACTGGTCCTCGGCGTCGTCGCCCTCGCGCTCATCGTCACTGCCGGCGTCGACTTCTTCGGGGCCTTCTCGGCTGACCCCTTCTCGTCCGACGAGTCCGCCGGGGGGCCGACGAAGTTCTGGATGTTCTTCGTCGGGCTGCCGCTGGGGGCACTGTCGGCGTGGATGCTCATGGCCGGCTTCTTCGGCGTGGCCACTCGATACGTCGCCGGCGAGGCACTTCCGGTTGCGAAGGAAGGGTTGGAATACCTCACCGATGGACAGGGCCTGCAGGGTCTAGGTCGCACCCCCGACGGGCCGGTGCCCACCGATTCCCCGTCGGGGCTCTGACCGACGAGCGGCTCAGCTGAGCCGCTCGTAGATGATGGCCATGCCCTGGCCGCCGCCCACACACATGGTTTCGAGCCCGAACTGTCCGTCGGTCTCGTGCAGGCCGTGCAGCAGGGTGGTCGTGATCCGGGCGCCGGTCGACCCGAACGGGTGCCCGAGCGCGATGGCCCCGCCGAACCGGTTGAGCTTGTCCAGATCCATCCCCAGGTCGTCGGCGCTGGCCAGGACCTGGACCGCGAAGGCCTCGTTGATCTCGTACAGGTCCAGGTCGCTGATCGCCATACCGGCCCTGGCCAGGGCCATCCGGGACGCCTCGACCGGGCCGAGGCCCATGATCTCGGGGGAGAGCCCGGACACGCCGGTCGCGACGACGCGGGCGAGGGGTGTCAGGCCGAGCTCGGCGGCCTTGCGATCGGACATGACGACGACGGCGGCAGCGCCATCGTTGAGGGGGCAGCAGTTGCCGGCGGTGATGGTGCCGTTCTCCCGGAACACGGTCTTCAGGCCGGCGATGGATTCCAGCGTCACCCCCGGGCGGGGGCCGTCGTCGGTGGAGTGGAGGGTGCCGTCGGGCAGCGTCACCGGCGCGATCTCGGCGGCGAAGAAGCCGGCCGCGATGGCAGCCTCCGCGCGGTTTTGCGACGTGACCCCCCACTCGTCCTGGCGCTGGCGGCTCAGCCCGCGGGACGTGGCGACGTTCTCTGCGGTCTGGCCCATCGAGAGGTAGACGTCAGGCAACAGGCCCTGCTCGCGCGGGTCGGTCCAGGTCTCGTTCGACGCGGCCATCGCGGCGCTTCGGGCCTGCGCGTCGGCGAACCGGGGGTTCTGGTCGTCGGCCGCCGAGCCACCGGCCCCGGCCCAGTTCGTGTACTGGGAGACGCACTCGACGCCGCCGGAGACGAACACGTCGCCCTCGCCGGCCTTGATGGCGTGGAAGGCCATCCGGGTCGTCTGGACCGAGGAGGCGCAGAACCGGTTCACCGTGGCAGCGGGGACGTGGTCCCAGCCGGCGAGCACGGCGATGACGCGCGCCATGTTCGACCCGTGGCGACCGGACGGTTCGGCGCACCCCCAGTACAGGTCATCGATGTCGGCGTGGTCCAGCTCCGGGATCTTCGCCATCGCCGCCGCGATGACCTGCGCCGACAGGTCGTCGGGGCGGACGTCCTTCAGCGAGCCCTTGAAGGCCCGTCCGATGGGGGTGCGGGCGGTGGCGACGATGACTGCCTCGGACACGGGACTCCTCCTCGGTCACCGGTCGCCTCTGCGCGGCCGGTTTCCTCGATCGTATGCCGTGCCGCATGCTCCTGGCTCGGCCCCGACGGCCCCCGGCCGCGTCGTTCGCGCCACACTCGGACCACGCGATCGGTGGGTCGTGCGGAGGTGGTGCCGGCCGGCTCGACCGCGGTGCCGGGCCGCCGGGCCGCATCGCGAGCGGCCCGCTCGACCCGGATCGGGGTGAGGTCCCCGTGGTCGGTCCCGGGGCGGGCCGGCACGGCGAGCCCGAGCGCCTCCAGGACACTGGGCAGCAGCACCGCCGCCACCCGTGCATACCCGCGACCCGAGGGGTGGAACCGGTCCTCGCTGAACAACTCCCCGGGCCGGGCCGCGAACTCGTGCCCGAGCAGGTGCCCGACCGAGACGGTGCGGCCGCCGGCCGCGACGACGGCAATGGTCTGGGCGGCTGCGAGGTCGCGTCCGAGGCGCCGGGCGACGAGGCGCAACGGTTGGGGCACCGGCTGGACCGTGCCGAGGTCGGGGCAGGTGGCGACGACGACCTGCGCCCCGGCCTCCCGCAGCGATCTGACGGCAGCGGCCAGGTGCCGGACGGCGACGGCGGAGTCGATCCGGTGGGTGACGTCGTTGGCGCCGATGCTGATGACGGCCAGGTCGATCGGGCCCGGCAGATCCAGGGCGTTGGCGACCTGAACGTCGAGGTCGATCGACTTGGCGCCGGACACGGCGACGTTGTCGAGATGGACCCTGCGGCGGGCCACCTCGCTGACTCCACGGGCCAGGCGGGCACCGATCGTCTCGCCGCGGGTTGCCGCACCGAGCCCGGCGGCCGAGGAGTCGCCCAGGATGACCAGGTGGATCGGTGCCACGGTGCGGTCCACGCGCGCGGCGGCATACCAGCCGGCGTCGATGGGGGCCCGCTCGAAACGGGTGCCGATCGCCATCCGGGCGATGGCGGCCTCGGCCTTGAGCAGCCCGTAACCCAACGCGCCGATCGCGCCGAGGCCGGCCACCCCGACGCCGCCTCCATAGGCGGCCGATTGCGCGATGCGCAGCGCCCGACGTGCCCGTCCCATGTGTCCAGCCTCCGTTTCGGCAGGTCTCGTGGACGGTCCAGGGTAGGCCCCCACGTGAGGTGACGATCCGCTTTTCGGTGAACGTTCGATGACTCGGAGGCGTGCCGAGGCGACGGTGATACCGAGGTGGGTCGAGCGTCCAGGTCAGCGGTCTGCGAGGATGCCGGGATGAAATACGCCGAGCACGTCGTCGATCTCGTGGGGGGAACCCCTCTCGTTCGGCTCCACCGGGTGACCGACGGCATCGCCTGCACCGTCCTGGCCAAGGTCGAATACCTCAACCCCGGCGGATCGGTGAAGGACCGGATCGCGGTGCGGATGATCGAGGCGGCGGAGACCTCGGGTGCCCTGCGACCCGGGGGAACTATCGTCGAGCCCACCTCGGGGAACACCGGGGTCGGTCTGGCGCTGGTCGCGCAGCGCAAGGGGTATTCGTGCGTTTTCGTGTGCCCGGACAAGGTCAGTGCGGACAAGCAGAACGTCCTGCGGGCGTATGGCGCGCAGGTCGTGGTGTGCCCGACCGCCGTCGAGCCCAGCCATCCCGACTCGTACTATTCGGTCTCGGACCGGCTGGTCCGGGAGATCCCCGGGGCATGGAAACCGGACCAGTATTCCAACCCCGAGGGCCCGAACTCGCACTACCACTCGACCGGGCCGGAGATCTGGGCCGACACCGACGGGCTGATCACCCATTTCGTCGCAGGCGTCGGGACCGGCGGCACGATCACCGGCACCGCCCGCTATCTCTTGGACCAGTCCGCCACGCGCGGCTCCGGCAGGGTGCGCGTCATCGGGGCTGACCCCGAAGGGTCGGTCTACTCCGGCGGCACCGGTCGGCCCTACCTTGTCGAAGGGGTCGGTGAGGACTTCTGGCCGACCGCCTACGACCCGTCGGTCGTCGACGAGGTCGTCGCCGTCAGTGACGCAGAGTCGTTCGAGATGACCCGCCGTCTGGCCAAGGAGGAGGGCCTGCTCGTCGGGGGGTCGTGCGGGATGGCCGTCGTCGCGGCGCTCAAAGTGGCCCGGGATCTGCCCGCCGACGCCGTGGTCGTCGTTATCTTGCCCGATGGCGGTCGGGGCTACCTGTCGAAGGTGTTCAACGACGGGTGGATGTCGTCATACGGGTTCCTCCGGCAGGCCGGGGAGCGGACCGTCGGCGAGGTGCTGCGGGCCAAGTCCGGCGACCTGCCGGCGCTGGTCCACACGCACCCGAGCGAGACGGTGCGCGACGCGGTGGCGATCCTGCGCGAGTACGGCGTATCGCAGATGCCGGTGGTCAAGGCCGAGCCGCCGGTGACATCGGGCGAGGTGGCCGGCTCGGTCAGCGAGCGGGCCTTGCTCGACGCCTTGTATGCCGGCCGCGCCTCGCTGGCCGACCCGGTCGAAAGGCACATGGAGCCGGGACTGCCGTTGGTCGGTGCCGGAGAACCGGTCGATGCGGCACGGGCTGCGCTGGAGTCGGGCGACGCAGTGCTCGTCGTGGCCGACGGACACCCGGTGGGCGTGCTCACCCGCGCCGACCTGCTGGCCTACCTGGCCCGCTAGCACTGCGCGAAGACCCTCTACCTGACGCGGTCTGGGGCCTGCGCACGGGCGGGTGCAGGCCGAAGGACGGCCGCACCTGCGGGTATGCCGGCCGGCACCGAGGCGCCGCCCGGCATCCCGGAGCGGGGGTCTAGGCCGAGGCGAACGGCGAGCTGCGACGCACCCGCCAGTGCTGGCCGGTGCGGCGCAGGACCTCCTGGAACCAGTCGACCTCCACGTCGAAGGCCTTGTGACCGGCGATGCGCGGGAACTCGATGGAGCGCAACTCGTCGCCGTGGTCCTCGTCGTGACCGATGACGCCTGGAGTCCCGTTGACGGCCGCCTCGACGGCCATGTCGACCATCTCTCGGATGAGGTCGAGGTCCTCCGGGTTCGCGGCCGCGGAGCGGGAGAAGTAGCCGCTCTTCTGGACCATCGTCTTCTCCGCGCGGATCCGGTCGGCGAACTGCTTGGCGAAGTACTGGCCGGGGTTGATCGTGTCGAGCTTCACATGGCCGAACGGGTCGCGGGGCACCTCGTGCCCGGTCGCCTCGAGCATCTGGACGATGTCGTGCACGCCTGCGCCCTCGGAGAGGAAGATGTTGACGCAACCGATCTCGTCCATGACGGCCTTGAGGCGATCCGCCTCGGCCTCGATGTCGATGGGGATCTCCGGCACGTAGACCGCGTGAATAGCCCAGCGCTCCGGGGACAAACCAATGCTCGGCACCCAGTCCTGGCGGGCGTGCCACTCCATGTAGTCGCGGGCGGCCGCCGCGGTGAGCCAGCCACAGCCGCGGCCCATCACTTCGTGGATGATGAGCATCCGCGGGTTGGAGCCGTGTTCGGCGATGATGTTCTGGGCGAAGCTGGATGCCTGCTCGGCCGCGCTGATGGCGCCGAGAGACTGGCGGATCGGGACGATGTCGTTGTCGATCGTCTTCGGCAGCCCGACGACGGTCAGCTCGTAGCCCTCCTCGTGCAGGTAGGCCGCGAGGTCGGCCGCAGTGGTGGTGGTGTCGTCGCCGCCGATGGTGTGCAGCACATCGATCCCGTCGGCCTTGAGGCGTTCGGCGGCCACGTGCAGCGGGTTGTCGCCCTCCCGGACCAGGCCACGACGGACCAGGTCGGAGGCGTTGGTCAGCTTGACCCGGCTGTTCCCAATGGGGCTACCGCCGAAGCGGTGGAGCACCGCGGCGTTGCGGCGGGCATCGTCGTCGATGACCACGCGCCGGCCGGTGAGCAGGCCGTGGTACCCGTGGAGGTAGCCGATCAGCTCGACCTCGGGCAGCAGCTCGGTGTAGCGCTCGATGAGGCCGCCGACGGCACTCGACAGGCACGGTGCGTACCCGCCCGCCGTCAGCATCGCGACGCGCTTGATGGTCATGTGCTCAGCCCTTCCGTGGTGGCGGTCTTGGCGTGTGTCGCGCGCATGGCTTGGGCCGGTGGAGTGCGGCTCCCACGCAGGCGACTCCGACGTCGGGGCCAGCCTAACGGGGTGCTCCGGGGTGCCGACCGGGCCCTTCGTCCACATCCCGCCCGGGTCGGGTCACATCGTCCACAGCCGCCCTGCCCGGTATGGCGGGCCGTGCGACACGCGGCGCAGGCTCGACCCGAGTGAAAGGAGGTGTCGATGACCGATAACGACGTGCACCTGCATGGCCGGGTCAGTGGCGAGCCGGAGCCGCGGACCCTACCGAGCGGGGATCTGCTCGTGGCGTTGCGGGTCGTGGTGCCGAGGCCCGCGGATCGCCGTGGGTCGGGCGCGGGCCGCCCGGGGCGGGCCCGGGTCGACACCATCGATGTGACCTGTTGGTCCGGCTCGACCCGCAAGGTGGCGGTGCGCCTTCGGGACGGCGACGAGGTCGAGCTCGATGGGTCGTTGCGTCGTCGGTTCTTCCGTTCCGGCGTCGCCGTGCAGAGCCGGTATGACGTGGAGGTCCGCGCGCTGCGCCGAGTCAGCCCACGTCGGTCCACGTCGTCGGGCCGGGCCAGCAGCGAGCGACCCCCGCCGTGAGGGCCGCCACCACCTCCATGGTGGCCGCCGTCTCCTGGGGCGGCACAGCCACGGTGATGGTCGCCTCGCTCGCTCCGTAGGTCGTCGCGGTGACGAGGTGCCCGCCGGCACGAAGGGCGTGTTCCACCCGGCCGGCGTCCCCCGCCGGCACGGCGACGTCGAGGCTCTGCCTGGTCTCGCGGCGCAGCAGCGTGGCGGCGCCCAGGACGGCACGGGCGGCGTCGCCATACGCGCGGATCAACCCGCCGGTGCCGAGCAGCGTGCCCCCAAACCACCGGGTGACCACGACGACGCAGTCGCTGAGGCCGGCGCCGGTCATCACGTCGAGGATCGGTGCTCCGGCGGTGCCAGACGGCTCGCCGTCGTCGTTGGACCGCTGGACCGACGGCTCCGGCCCGAGCCGGAACGCCGAGCAGTGGTGGCGGGCGTCCCAGTGCTGTCGGCGGGCTCGGTCGACGACAGCGCGAGCCTGGGCCTCCTCGCTCACCCGTTCCAGGCGGGCGAGAAAGCGAGATCGTTTCGCCTCGACTTCGGCCTCGACGGGGGTCGCGACGGTCAGGTAGGCGGGAGGGGAGGGGGTGGGCCCCATGATCGTCAGCCGGAGGACTCGGCCGGCAGGACAGCCGACAGCTCGGGGGGCAGGGTCAGATCCACGTGCATGACATGGAGTCCGACCAGGCCATGGCTGCGAGAGTCGAACGCGCGCGGCACGGTGCCGATGATCCGGAACCCGAGGTCCTGCCAGAGCCGGACCGCCGCGGTATTCGTCTCGACGACGGCGTTGAACTGCACCGAACCGAAGCCTGCCCGCCGCAACTCGTCCAGGACCTGCTCGCCCAGTGCGCGACCCACGCCGAGCCCGCGAGACGCGGGGGCGACCATGAACGACGCCGTCCCGACATGGGCACCTCGCCCCGGTCGATTCGGGCCGTACTTGGCCGAGCCGAGCACGTGGCCCGCACCGTCGGTCGCGACGATGCAGCGGTCCGGCGGCGGCGCCATCCACAGCCTTCGAGCCTCGTCACTGGTGAGGTCCTCCGGATAGGCATAGGTGTCCCCGGCCTCGACGATGTCGCGCCAGAACGGCCAGATGTGCTGCCAGTCGGCCTCGGTAGCCAGCCGGATGTCCACCCGTGGACCCTACCGGCCCGGCCGGTGATGCACATGGGACGCATCGAGGTCGCTCAGCCCGGCCATAGCCGCGCGCCATAAATCTGGACCCATGAGAACCCGAACCCCGCTCAGCACACGCGCCAAGCGGACCGTCGTCGCCAGCGTCCTCGGTGTCAGCCTCGCCGCGGGCGGCACCGGGGCGTGGGCCCTCAACCGGTTCGTCGTCGACCACGTCGAGATCGCCAACGTCAGCGCCTACGAGGCCAGCCACGGCGTCACCGAGGCCGTCACCACCTCGGACGAGACACCCACGACGACGGCCACGACGACCGAGACCTCCTACACCGACGGCGACACCCAGATCACCATCACGACCGTCACCACCGGCACCGGCTCGGACACCGTCACCTACTACGTCGCCGACATCGCCGTGAACGACATGACCCAACTGCGGTCGGCGTTTGCCGACGACGCCTATGGGACGAACATCGTCGAGTACACCTCGACGATCGCCGAGCGGGTCGGTGCGGTGCTGGCCATCAACGGCGACTACTACGGCTTCCGTGACACCGGCATCGTCATCCGCAACGGCGTGGTCTACCGAGACGACGGGGCTCGCCAGGGGCTGGCCATCTACCGCGACGGCACGATGGCGTTGTATGACGAGACGACCACGACCGCCGAGCAACTCGTTGCCGACGGGGTGTGGAACACGCTGTCCTTCGGGCCGGGCATCGTCTCCGATGGGGCGATCATCGAGGGGATCGACAGCGTCGAGGTCGACACGAACTTCGGCAACCACTCCGTCCAAGGCGAACAGCCGCGGACGGGGATCGGGATCCTCGGCGACAACCACCTCGTCTTCGTCGTCGCTGACGGCCGCAGTGCCGGCTACAGCCGCGGTGTGACGATGACCGAGTTCGCCCAGATCTTCGTCGACCTCGGGGCAACCACCGCATACAACCTCGACGGCGGCGGCTCGTCGACGATGTGGTTCAACGGCCAGCTCGTCAACAACCCGCTGGGGCGCGGTCAGGAACGCGGGACCTCCGACATCCTCTACATCGGCGGCTGAGGAGGCCGTCATGGTCGTTCTCATCCCCTCGTTCGAGCCGGACCATCGCCTCGGCGACCTCGTCGGTGCACTTCGACGTGCCGATCCCGCCGCGCCGATCATCGTCGTCGACGACGGCAGCGGCCCGGCCTACCAGCAGCTGTTCGCCGACGTGGCGACCCTGGGCGCGACCGTCCTGACCCACCTGGTGAACCGCGGCAAGGGGGCCGCCCTCAAGACCGGCTTCGCGTATGCCGAGCAGGCCCACCCGGGTTCAGCCGTCGTCTGCGCGGACTCCGATGGCCAGCACGGCATCGCGGACATCGCTGCCGTGGCGGCCGCCGTCGCCGAGACCGAACGCACCGGGCGACTGCGGACGATGGTGCTCGGGGCTCGTGAGTTCACCGGCCCGGTGCCCACGCGCAGCAGGCTCGGCAACGCCGTGACCCGGCGTCTCGTCCTGCTCGTCACCGGGCTCGACCTGCGCGACACCCAGACCGGGCTGCGTGGCTACCCGGCGGCGCTGCTCGGCTGGTTGCGCTCGGTCCCTGGTGAGCGGTTCGAGTACGAGCTCGAGCTGCTCCTGCGCGCAGAGGGCGCCGCCATAGCCATCGTCGAGGTGCCGATCGCCACGGTCTATCTCGAGGAGAACGCCTCGTCGCACTTCCGGCCGGTCGTGGACTCAATGCGGGTCTACGCGCCGCTGTTGCGCTTCGCGGCGTCCTCCCTCGCAGCCTTTCTCACCGACTTCCTCGGCGTCCTGGTGCTCGTGGCGCTCACGGGACACCTGCTCCTGTCGGTGGTCGGGGCCCGGCTCGTCAGCTCTACGGCCAACTTCGTCACCAATCGGCGGTT
>JBPOIZ010000075.1:0-23047 GCA_052034115.1 Actinomycetota bacterium | reverse complement strand
GGCGCTGAAGGCCCTGGCCCAGGAGTTGACGAACGCCGGCAGCGCCCAGATGTGGGCCACCTTTGTCGAAGGGGCGGGCGGTCCCCGCGACTTCTACCTCGGCCTCGGCGGCCGCCTGACCGGCGAGGTCGTCGACAACGAGACCGCAGTCATCCTCGACCTCGACCGGCTGCTGCGCTAGCGGCATCCGGAAGCGCGCCGGGACGATCCGAACCAACGCCGAGCACATCGACCGCGTCGCGGATAAGCTCCAGACCTCTTTGAACCGGCTGCTCCTGCAAGCCCGCACGTCTCTGAGCGGCGCGCGCCGCCCTCGCCGCCGTGGACGGGACACACGCCGGGGCTGGCTCCACCGGCGGCGAGGCGAGCGACGCGGCGTAGCCGTCACACCGACCCCGACGGCCCCCGTCGAACGCCGCCGCGCGCGAGGGTCGAAGACGAAGAGCCCGGGCCTCCGAGCGTCTCAAGGCACAGAGGCGGTGTCAGGTGCCCGTATCGGCCCCATGCCCGAAGTGGTGCGCCAGGGCGGTGGCACGGGGTAGCAAGGTCGTGGCCGAGAGTCCAGGGTGCCAGATGTCATCGCGGACCCTGGGGGCCGGAACGGCCAGGTCCAGCGCCGCCATCGTGGCGGCATACCGCCGGAGCTGCCGGCGCAGGTCCTCGGCGGTGACGGGGCGACCGTCGATGGCCCATCGATCCAGCCACGGCATTGCCGTCTCGGCGAGGTCGGCGCTGGTGGCCGGACCGGCGGCGGCAAGCCGGGCGATGGTGACTGAGATGAGCACCTCGTGGAAGCTGTTCGGCTCGAGCACCTGGCGGAGACGGCGCACGATCTGGCGGTCGTCAGCTGCGGCCTTGGTCGGGGTCAGGACCCCACGGGCGAGCCGGACCAGCCCCGCGCCGCGCAGCAGGTCGTGCAGCGCCGCCAGCGCCGCCAGATCCTCCTCGATGTTGGCGGGCCGATCTCGGTAGGCCCAGCCAGGGCGTTGGGCTTGCACCGCTCGCACCACATTCCGAGGGAGTCGGCCACCGGGGGTGAGCCGCACCCCGCCGTCGAGCAGCGTCAGCAGAAGTCGGACGCTCCCGGGGACTTGCCCGACGGTGGCACGGACCAGCGCGTCGGCGCTCTCGCGGTCGAAGGCGTCGGACCACCGGCCCGCCCAGGAGCGAAGGTGGTCGTGCTCGGGGTGGCTGGGGTCGCCGATCGCCTCCCGGAAGTCCGCATAACCTCCAGGTCCGCCGCAGTCCTCCGGTGGGCAGGGGCCCTGCCCGTCGACGCAGCCCGGTTCGGGACCGCCGGAGCCGAGGTTGTCGATGTCGTGTTCCCACCCGTCGCCGAAGTCATACAGGTAGCGGAAACGCACCGGCAGATCCCGCACGGTGGCGGTCCGCTCATCGCGCGAGTCCAGGTCACCGTCGAAGTCGGGGTGAGGTATGCCGTAGCGGATCTGACCGGCCTCGAACTGATGCAGGTGGCTGTCGGTCCACCCGATGCCGACCTGCAGTAGGTCGTGCAGCTCTGGGAGGGTGACATCGCGTGGGACGTCGAGCACCCGCACCACCGGCGGCGCCACCCCCCGCAGACTGACCCGCAACCGCGTCGTCCTCATGGCTGCAACCCTACGACCGCCTTTGCCGGGTGGCCCCGGCCGCCGCCGCGATCAACGACCCCCGACGTTCACGGACGAAACTCGCGCCGCGGCGTCGAACTCACTGCGGAAAGCCGTATGCCGGGGAAACCGCGCCCGCACGGCGCAGAGATAGTCGCGCGCCTCCGACTGACGACCAAGCCCAGCCAGGGTCTCGGCATGGGCATACGCCAAGGACGCCGCTCGGGCGTAGGCGCCCCGGTGCTTGCCCGAGACGATCGCCCCGATCCTCGTGTCGGTCACCGCGCCGGCGACGGCCAGCCATTCCTCGCGGACGGCGCGCTCGGGTGAGAGCCGGCCGATGGCGTCGGCCAGCCAAGCCGTCAGCGGGGGGCCGGCTGGCTCCAACCGGTCGCGCGCAACACCCGGCATACCGTCCCAGCCGGGCCAACCCTCGAATCGGGGCAGAGCAGCCGGGTCGATGTCGATGTCGGCGTACAACCGGCCCAGGTGTCCGGCATCGGCGGCCGGGGCCGCGCCCAGCACAGCGGCCCAGAGGAACGGCAGGACGACCGGCCCCGGATGATCAGCGCGGTGCCAGCCAAGCGGCTCGGACCCGGCGAGCGCCGCCACCGCCTCGTTGATGCGGCCAGCCAGCAGGAGCAGCTCGCAGTCGAGCCGGACCACCCCGGCAGGGCCGGCGGTGTCCAGCATGTCGGCCTCAGCCGCGAGGGTCTCCAGCACCACGCCCGCGTCCCGGCCGGTGCCGGCCAGGGCGAGCAGGCGTGCCCGCGTGGGATGCGTCGCCCAGGCATGGCGCCGGGCTCCCACCGCCGCATGGGTGGCCCCCTCCAGGCTGAGCAGATGAGCGAGCCGATCGGCGGCCTCGGCGCGATGCACCCCGTCGGCTCCGGGCAAGTCGAGGGCCTCGGCTGCCGCTGCTCGCGCTTCGACGTGCCGGCCTTGCACGGTCAGCGCGTCGATCCAGGCCAGAGCGACTCCCCCTTGGTGCGGGCCTGGCCGCCGGGCCACGTCGGCCAGCATGTTCACCCCGCCGCCCAGGGTGGCGGCCTCGACGAGCAGCCGGACCCGGTCGCGCGCCGAAGGGAAACCCGACTCGGCCAGCAGGACGTCGATCCACCCGGGCAGGAAGACGTCCCGGTCGGGCAGCCCACCGACTCGACTGGTCGACACGTCAGCCAGCGTCAACGCCCGCCCCCCGGGCACCAGAACGAAGGCCCGGTGCACGGCCTGCGGCCGCTGGTTGGCCGGAGTCGTCTCATAGACACAGCGCACATACCTGGCCAGCGTCTCGGGCACGTCGGTGACCTCCAACCGCCATAACTCCAATGACCAGCCGTCGTCGTCGGTCAGGCCGAAGGGCGCCAGCAGAAGCTCGTATGCCGCCCGCGCCGCGACGAGATCGCCCGCCACGAACACCTCACCGATCTCGGCGAACAACGCCTCGGCGTCAGCAACCCACGGGGCATACTCCTCGTCGCTAGGCCCGAAAGTGTCCCAGCGGTACTCCTCGTCGTCGGCAAACTCACCCGCAGCGACCCGAGCGGCGAACGCCTCGATGCGTCCCGGCAGTCCCACACCAGCGCTCCGTCCTGGCGCCATGGGCCCAGCCGCCAGGTCGGGGAAGATGTCCAGGAAGGCCTGCCGCTCCCGCACCGGCAACCGCTCGGCATGCTCGCCGAGCAGGGCCACCAGGTCCTCCCGCGACAGCGACCGCCACCTGTCCTGTAGCGCCGTGAGGAACTCCCCCAAAGCCGGCCCGCCCCGCGCATATCCCGTCACGCCGTCCATCCTGTCGCCCAGCGACCGAATCGACGAGAACGCCTGCGTGCAGACCCGTAGGTGCGCCGATCCGCGCGGCAGCCCCGACCGCCACGTGCAGTCAGGCGACGGTTCCACGTGCAGCCGCAGCCCGAGCGGATTGTCCACCTGAGGTTCCCCCGGATCGTGGAGGACATCGGGCACAAGACGTCGGTCACGTCGAGCAGGAGGATGGGCTGGGATGCGGCGTCGTCGCCATAGGGCCCAGAGCCACCGCCCGGCGATTCGGTGGTCAAGTCCGACCTGGCAAGTGCCGTTACGACACCAGTGTCACTTCACGCGACAGGTGCGTCCTGCCGTGTCCTTGTGGCTCATCTTGCGGCCCAGAGCCGCGTTCGGGCCATCCAGCCCTCAGACAGAGCAGGTCCCGGCCGCGTTGCCACTGGCCGGGGCCCTCCCTACTGTCTCAACACAGAGCGCGCCCGAAGGGATTCGAACCCCTAACCTTCTGATCCGTAGTCAGATGCTCTATCCGTTGAGCTACGGGCGCAGGTGTTGCGTTCGGGATCGCCGCTCGCAACAGCGCCCCACCCTACCTTGCCCCCGACCACCCGCGGAAATCAGCCTGTCGGCTCACGTCGAAGGCCCGTGTGCACGAGTCGTTGGCTCATCCAGGAATGCCCGAGTGGGCGCCCCCCTGCGGTCGATGCGGGACAACCGGTACGTGCGTCACGGCGGGCTGGCCAGCACGACCCTGATGACCGCGCACGCCGCCATGGGTCCGAGGACACCCGGCCTCCAGCCGCACTTACCGTCACAGGCCGCGGATATTTCCACGGCTGGAGGGGGTAACCGCGGCCTGAAGGGCGTCCGACCCCGGCCCCTGGCTCAGCCGCACGCTCGGCCCATGGCTCAGCCGCCGGCTCAGCCGGCCACGGCCCCAGGCTCAGCCGCCGGCCCCGCCATACCCAGGTATGACGTTGGGCACAGGAAGGCTCCAGAACGGCCTCAGGACCTAGGCCCGGTGTCGGCAGCGGACACCGCCCGCGTAGCGTAGAGGCCATCAGTCCACGCGTTCGACCCGTGGGCGTCGTGGTGGCCGCACCAACCCAAGCCCAGGTCGAGCACACGAGGCACCGCGCGCGCCACGCGGCAGCGCGCCCGGGAAAGGGATGAGGCACACCGCCATGACAGCCACCATCGACGCACCGACGACGCACGCGGCACTCGCTGCTTGGGTCGCCGAGGTCGCCGAGTTGACCCAGCCCGACTCGGTGCACTGGGTCACCGGCACCCCCGAAGAGATCGACTCCCTCAACCAGGCCCTGGTCGACAGCGGCACCTTCCTCAAGCTCAACGACGAGAAGAAGCCGAACTCCTACTGGTGCGCCTCCGACCCCAGCGACGTGGCCCGGGTCGAGGATCGCACCTACATCGCCTCCGTCAACAAGGACGACGCCGGCCCGACGAACAACTGGGTCGACCCGGCCGAGCTCAAGGCGACGATGACCGAGCTCTACCGCGGCTGCATGCGCGGGCGGGTCATGTATGTCATCCCGTTCGTCATGGGCCACCTCGAGGCCACCGTCCCGATGTTCGGCGTGGAGATCACCGACTCGGCATACGTCGTGGTCAACATGAACATCATGGCCCGCATCGGCACCCCGGTCCTAGCCAAGATGGAGCAGATCGACGCCGACTTCGTCAAGGGACTGCACTCGGTCGGCGCACCGCTGGAGCCGGGCCAGGCCGACGTCCCGTGGCCGTGCAACGACACCAAGTCCATCGCCCACTTCCCTGAGACCCGCGAGATCTGGTCCTACGGCTCCGGGTATGGCGGCAACGCCCTGCTCGGCAAGAAGTGCTACGCGCTGCGCATCGCCTCGGCCATGGCCCACGACGAGGGCTGGATGGCCGAGCACATGCTCATCCTCAAGTTGACCTCGCCCAAGGGGAAGGTCCACTACGTCGCCGGCGCGTTCCCCAGCCAGTGCGGCAAGACCAACCTCGCCATGCTCGAGCCCACCATCCCCGGCTGGAAGGCCGAGATGATCGGCGACGACATCGCCTGGATGCGGTTCGGTCCGGACGGTCGCCTGTATGCCGTCAACCCCGAGTTCGGCCTCTTCGGGGTCGCCCCGGGCACCGGAATGGGCACCAACCCGATGGCCATGCGCACCATCGAGAAGGGCAACTCGATCTTCACCAACGTCGCGCGCACCGACGACGGTGACGTGTGGTGGGAAGGCATCTCCAGGGAGAAGCCGGAGCACCTCATCGACTGGAAGAACCGCGACTGGACGCCGGACAACGGCGAGCTGTCGGCGCACCCGAACAGCCGGTTCACCACCCCGGCCAAGCAGTGCCCGATGATCGCCGACGAGTACGACAACCCCGACGGTGTCCCGATCTCGGCGATCCTCTTCGGCGGTCGGCGCGCCTCGACCGTGCCGCTGGTCTACGAATCGCGCGACTGGACCCACGGCACCTTCGTCGGCGCCACGCTGTCCTCGGAGACCACCGCTGCCGCGACCGGCGCTGTGGGCGTCGTGCGCCGCGACCCGATGGCCATGCTCCCCTTCATCGGCTACCACGCCGGTGACTACATGGGCCACTGGATCAGCATCGGCAAGCAGGCCGACGAGTCGAAGCTGCCGAAGATCTACCAGGTCAACTGGTTCCGCAAGGACGCCGACGGCCGCTGGTTGTGGCCAGGCTTCGGTGACAACAGCCGCGTGCTCAAGTGGGTCGTGGAACGCCTCGAGGGCGAGGCCGAGGCCGTGGAAACCCCAGTGGGTCTGGTCCCGGCGCCGGGCGCGCTCGACGTCTCCGGCCTGGACATGACCGAGGAGGACGTGGCCAAGGCCGTGGCGGTCGACGTCGAGGAGTGGAAGAAGGAACTCCCGCTCATCGACGAGTGGTTCGCCAAGATCGGCGACCGGCTGCCCGAGCAGCTGCACGCCGAGCTCGAGGGCCTCAAGGGCCGCCTCGGCGCCTGAGCGTCATACCCCAGAACAGGGGGTCCCGGCAGCGCGCCGGGACCCCCTGTTCCTTCCCCGGATGGAGGGAATCCGGGGATCCGGCTCAGCGCTGGCCCCGCGCGGCGAGCCGGCTCGGCCACCACACCCGGTCGCCCACCAAGGAGACCAGGGCCGGGACCAAGATGGTGCGCACGAGAAGCGTGTCGAGCAGCACGCCGAAGCCGACGATGACACCGATCTGGCCCAGCGCCACCAACGGCAGCACGCCCAGGACGGTGAACACCGCGGCCAGCAGGATGCCGGCGCTGGTGATGACCCCACCGGTCACGGCCACCGCCCGCACGATGCCCGGCGTCGTGCCGATGACGCCGGCCTCCTCCCGCGCTCGGGTCATGATGAAGATGTTGTAGTCGACCCCGAGGGCGACGAGGAACAGGAAGGCGAGCAAGGGGACAGTGGTGTCCAGAGCCGGGAAGTCCAGCACCCGCACGAAGGCGAAGTAGGCCGCTCCCAACGCCGCGAAGAAGCTCAGCACCACCGTGGCGATCAGCAGCACCGGAGCCACGAGCGAGCGCAACAACGCGACGAGGATGAGGAAGACCACCAGGAGGATGAGCGGGGCGATGACCCGCTGATCCCGCTGCGCCGCGTCCTGTTGGTCGAGCAAGGCCGCCACGTCACCGCCCACGGCCGCCTCCGCGCCCGGTATGCCGGACACGGTGCTCCTGATGGCCCGCACGGTGTCCTCACTCGCCGCCGTGCCACCGACATCGGTGAGCACAGCGTCGATGCGCACCAGACCCGAGCCCTGGTCGCTGATCCGGGCCGAGGCGACCCCCGGCACCTCCTCGATGGCCGCGAGCGCCGGCTCGGCGGTCCCGTCCTTAACGATGACCATGACCGGGCTGGCCGCACCGGCCGGGAAGTGCTCGGCGATGGTGTCCAGGCCGCGGACCGACTCGGCGTCGACCCGGAACTGCTCGGTCTGGCTGAGCCCGACGCGGGCTCCGATCAGCCCTGAGGCCATGATGAGCAGCACTAGGGTGGCCCCGATGCCGACCAGGTGCGGGCGCCGCACCACCGCGCCGGTCACCCGGTTCCAGATGCCGTTCTCGGTGGGGTCGGCGTCACCGACCCGGGGGATGAACGGCCAGAACAGCCGACGCCCGAAGAGCACCATGGCCGCCGGGAGCACCAGGAGCACCGCGGCGAGCACGGTGAGCACGCCCACGGCGCTGGTCCAGCCGATCGCGCGGATGCTGCCGTCGAGCGCCAGCGCGAGGGTGAGCAGCGAGACCGCCACCGTCAGGGCGCTGCCGAGGATCGGCTCGGTGGCCCGGGCGACCGCCTTTCGCATCGCAGCGCGGTGGTCAGCCTCCCGGCGCAGTTCCTCGCGGTACCGCGCGATGAGCAGCAGCGCGTAGTTCGTGCCGGCGCCGAAGACCAGGACGCTGGCGATACCGACCGACTGCTCGCTCATCTCCCAGCCGGTCGCCCCGGAGATGATCTTGGTCAGTTGGGCCCCCATCTGGTCGGCCGAGCCGATGACGAACAGCGGGACGAGCCACAGGACCGGCGAACGGTAGGTGATGAGGAGCAGCAACGCGACGATGCCTGCGGTCACGGCGAGCAACCGGGTGTTGGCGCCGTCGAAGACCTTGGCGATGTCGGCGATGAAGCCGGCCCCACCGGTGACCTCGGCCGTCACGCCGTCCGGGAGCAGGTCCGGCAGCCGCTCGCGCATGGCGTCGACCTTCTCCGTGACCGCCGTGAGATCCAACGCGGAGTCCAGCGGCACCGACACGAGCAGGGCCTTGCCGTCCTCCGCCGGGATGAACGGCGGGCCGGCCGGCGCGCCGGTGGACACACCGAACTCCGTGGTCAGCGCCGCCGACACGCCACCGAGGGCCGCAAGGTCGGCCGGGGTGAACGCCACGCCGTCCTTGGACAGCACGATGATCGCCGGGTTGATCTTGGCCCCGGGCAGCTGGGCGGCGAGGGCATCGGCGCGCACCGACTCGACGCTGTCAGGCAGCGTGGCCCGGCCGGGGTCGCTCATCGTGGCCGCGAACGTCCCGCTGAGCAGGAAGCCGGCCAGGGCGAGGAAGAGCAGCACCGTTGCTCGCGCACCCCACCGACCGGTCACCAGTGCGGACAACCCGTTGCGTTGTGCGGACATGAACACGCTCCTCAGATTTCTCACTGAACAAGTCTCTCGATCCTTCATTATCTTGATTGTCGAGTCAACTCATGGTGAGGCATCATGGCAGGGTGAACCGGACCGAAGGGCAGCGCAGCGAGCAGTTGCGCGCCATCGGCGCCCTGCTGCGGCGGCTCCAGGCACACAACGACCAGATCGCCAACGTGTTCGCCACCATGCACGGCATACACCACACCGATCTGGTCGCACTGATCCACATCATGGATGCCGAGGGCAAGGGCAGTCCGCTGACCGCCAGCGAGCTGCAAGAACGCCTGAACATCACCTCGGGAGCCACCACCGCCGTGGTCGACCGGCTCGAGCGCGCCGACCATGCCACTCGCATCCGCGACACCGTCGACCGGCGTAAGGTCCACCTGCACCACGGCGCATCCGCTCGGGCCGTCGGCGAGGAGTTCTTCGCGCCCATCGGCGACCTGACCGGCGAGGTGCTCAGCCACTTCACCGTCGAGCAGGTCGACGTCATCATCGACTTCCTCACCCAACTCACCGAGGCCTACGCGCACCACGGCAGCGGGCTGCGCCATACCGACCCGCGCTGACGTCCGTCGCGGCACCCGCATGGGAACCACACAGGGTGCTCACAGATACCGCACGCGGATCTGACAGCCAACCGACGAAGATGGGTGACATGACGAGCACCCGACCGGCACCGAAGCTCACCCGACCCGACGGCTCCGCCCCGCGGGTCCTCGTCGTCGACGACGAGCGCAACCTCACCGAACTGCTCGGCATGGCCCTTCGCTACGAGGGCTGGGACGTCCGCACCGCCCTGACCGGTATGACGGCCGTGCGCGAGGCGCGCGATTTCTCCCCCGACGTCGTCGTGCTCGACATGATGCTGCCCGATGTCGACGGCCTGGGGGTGCTGCGCCGGATGCGCGAGCACGACCCGCGCATCCCGGTGCTCTTCCTCACCGCGCGCGACGCCGTCGAAGACCGGGTGACCGGCCTGACCGCCGGCGGCGATGACTATGTGACCAAACCGTTCAGCCTCGAAGAGGTCGTCGCCCGAGTGCGCGCGCTCATGCGCCGCAGCACCATCAGCGCGCTGGACGAGGAGTCGGACAGCCGCCTGGTCGTCGGTGACCTGGCGATGGACGAGGACAGCCACGAGGTGACCCGCGGCGACACGACGATCAACCTCACCGCCACCGAGTTCGAGCTGCTGCGCTATCTCATGCGCAACCCCAAGCGAGTGCTCTCCAAGAGCCAGATCCTCGATCGCGTCTGGAACTACGACTTCGGCGGCCAGGCCAACGTCGTCGAGCTCTACATCTCCTACCTGCGCAAGAAGGTCGACGCCGGCCGGGCCCCGATGATCCACACCGTGCGCGGCGTCGGCTACGTCCTCAAGCCGGCGGAATGAAGCCGGTCCGCACCTGGACGCTGCGAGCCAAGCTCGTCGCGTCGATGGTGGTGCTCTTCTTCGCCGTGGTCGCCGTCTCCGGCGCGGCCACCGTGCTCATCCTCGACCGCTATCTGACCCGCACCACCGACGCATCGTTGACCCAGTCCCTCGTCCGACCGCCCGGAATCGATCGCGACGGCGACCGGCGGTTCCCGGGAAACCTCCCCCAGAACGGGCCCGGTGGCCCCGGCGACGAGGGGTTGGTCGCCTGGTTGTCGGACTCCGGCGATGTCGGCACCGCCACCGGAGCCGACCGCTACCGGGTGTCGTTGACCAGCGCGCAACTGAACCTGCTCGACGCGGTGCCCCTCGACGGCACCGGCATCGACGTCGACCTCGGCGACGGGCTGGGCCGCTACCGGCTCATGGCGACCTCTGTCTCCGGCATCACCGTCGTCGTCGGGTTGCCGCGAGCGCCGCAGCGCCAGATCGTCGGGGCGCTCCTGGCGATCGTCGGCGCGGGCATCGCCGCCGGGCTCCTCGCCGTCGTCCTCGTCGGCTCCTGGTTGGTCCGGCGCAACCTGCGGCCTCTGCAGCGTGTCGCGGCCACCGCGACCCGGGTCTCCCAGCTGGAACTGGCCAGCGGTGAGGTGGCGCTGCCCGAGCGGGTCGACGCCGCCGACACCGATACCCGCACCGAAGTGGGCCAGGTTGGCGCAGCCCTGAACGGGATGCTCGACCACGTGGACAACGCCCTCAACGAGCGGCACCGCAGTGAGCAGCGGGTGCGCCAGTTCGTCGCCGACGCATCGCACGAGTTGCGCACCCCGCTCGCCTCGATCCGCGGGTATGCCGAGCTGTCCCGACGCGCGAACGACCCGGTGCCGGAGTCGGTCAGCCACGCCATGGGACGCATCGAATCCGAAGCCACCCGGATGACGAGCCTGGTCGAGGACCTCCTGCTGCTCGCCCGCCTCGACTCCGGACGCCCTCTGGAACGGCGGCGGGTCGATCTGACCCAGATCGTCGTCGACGCGGTGAGCGACGCCCACGTGGCGGCCCGGGGGCACCGCTGGGAGCTCGACCTTCCCGACGAGCCCATCGAGGTCCTCGGCGACTCCGGACGGCTGCATCAGGTCGTCGTCAATCTGCTGGCCAACGCGCGCACGCACACCCCATCCGGGACGACCGTGCGCACCGGGCTGACCCGCGCCGGTGACTGGGTGCGGCTCACCGTCGCCGACAACGGGCCCGGCATACCGGTCTCGCTCCAACCGCACGTCTTCGAACGGTTCGCCCGCGGGGACAGCTCACGCAACCGCGCGAGTGGATCGACCGGTCTGGGCCTGAGCATCGTCGCGGCGGTCGTCCAGGCCCACGGGGGGCGGGTCGACCTGCACACCCACGTCGGGCCGGCCGGGGCGGGGGGCCGGACGGAGTTCTCGGTCCTGCTGCCGGCAGCCGGCTGACGGCTCATCCGTCCCCCACACGTGGCACACAGGATCGGCACAGGTAGGGATCTGACCGTGGACGACATGACCTCGAACACCATCCAGTGGCCCACCCAGGTGCTCGAGCAGGCGCCGGCAACACCAGCCGCAACACCGCCGGCCGCTACACCATCGGCCACACCGCCAGGGACGCCAGGGGAAACTCCACCATCGGAACGGCATACGGTCCCTCCGGCCGAGCCGGTGGGGGCCACGGCGTGGAGCGGCCGCTACCGCCTCGCCTTCTGGGGCCTGCTCGCTGCCACCGCCGCGGTGTATCTCTGGAACCTCTCGGCGAGCGGATGGGCCAACGCCTACTACTCGGCCGCCGCCCAGGCAGGCAGCCAGAGCTGGACCGCGCTGTTCTTCGGCTCCTTCGACGCTGCCGGGGCGATCACGGTCGACAAGACCCCGGCGTCGCTGTGGGTCATGGCGCTGTCGGTCAGGGTCTTCGGCCTGTCCTCGGCGGCGATTCTCGCCCCGCAGGCACTCATGGGAGCGGCCACCGTCGGCGTGGTCGCCAGCACAGTGCGTCGCCACTTCGGACCGTGGGCCGGCCTGCTCAGCGGCCTGGTGGTCGCGCTGACCCCGGTCGCCGCGCTGATGTTCCGCTTCAACAACCCCGATGCCCTCCTGACCCTGGTCATGGCGGTCGCCGCCTGGGCCACGGTGCGGGCGATCGAAAAAGGCTCCGGACGGTGGTTCTTCGTCGTCGGCCTGCTCGTCGGGCTGGGCTTCCTCACCAAGATGCTGCAGGTCCTCCTCGTCGTGCCGGCGTTCGGGATCGCCTACCTCATCGCCTCGCCGGTCCCCCTGGGCTCCCGGATCAAGCACGCCCTGGCCGGGGTCGGCGGGATGGTCCTGGGGGCGGGCTGGTGGATTGCCATCGTCGAGCTGATCCCCGCGGCGGCCCGGCCCTATATCGGCGGCTCACCGACCAACTCGGTGCTCGAGCTGACCCTCGGCTACAACGGGCTCGGCCGGCTCAACGGCGACGAGACCGGTTCGGTCGGCGGCGGCCGCGGCTGGGGTTCGACCGGGCTGACGCGGCTCTTCGAAGGTGCCCTCGGCGGGCAGGCGTCGTGGCTGCTCCCCACCGCGCTGGTCCTTGCCGTCGTCGGAGTGGGTCTGCGCTGGCGGGCTCCCCGCACCGACATGCGGCGGGCTGCGTACACCGTCTGGGGCGGGTGGTTGATCGTGACCGCGCTGACCTTCTCCTTGATGGAGGGCATCTTCCACGAGTACTACACGGTCGCCCTGGCGCCAGCCATCGGCGCCCTGATCGGTATGGGTGCCGCCGACCTCTGGGCCCGCCGGTCCAGCGCATGGGTCGCCTCCGGTATGGCGCTGCTCGTCGCCGGCTCGGCCCTGTGGGCCGCGGTGCTCCTGCGCCGAACCACCGACTTCGTCCCCTGGCTGGCCTGGATGGTGCTTGCCGGGGCCGCTGTCGCTGCCGTTGCCCTGGCGAACTCGGCGTGGCTGTCCGGCCGGGCCGCAGTGGCCGGTGCGGGGCTGGCCGTCGGCGCTCTCCTCGCCGGGCCGGTGGCGTACACGGCCAACACCATCGCCACTCCGCATTCTGGCTCGATCGTCACGGCCGGACCGTCGAGCGGTTTCGGGCCCGGCGGTCGGGGATTCCCTGGCGGCGGTCTGGGCGGGGGCTTCCCGGGTCGCGGCACCACCGGCACGCTCCCCGGCGGTGGGCAGTTCCCGGGTGGGGGCCAGCTCCCCGGCGGGGGCCAACTCCCCGGCGGCGGGCAACTCCCCGGCGGTGGCCAGCTCCCCGGCGGCGGCCAGCTCCCGGGTGGTGGCCAGCTCCCCGGCGGTGGCCAGCTCCCCGGCGGTGGCCAGCTCCCGGGCGGCCAACTCCCCGGCGGCGGGCAGCCCCCCGGCGGCACGACACCGGGAGGCGCTGCGGGTGGCATGGGCGGCCTGCTCAACGCCAGCACCCCGAGCGCGGAGGTCGTCGCGGCCCTCAAGGAGGACGCGTCGTCATACCGGTGGGTGGCGGCCACCATCGGCTCGCAGAACGCTGCCGGCATCCAACTGGCCACCGAGCTGTCCGTGATGTCGATCGGAGGCTTCAACGGCAGCGACCCCTCGCCCACCCTGGAGCAGTTCCAGGCCTACGTCGCAGCTGGCGACATCCACTACCTGGCGGCCAACTCCGGCGGCGGCCGGGGACCGGGCCTGGGCAACAACGGGACGGCGGCGCAGATCACCGCCTGGGCCGCGGAGAACTTCGAGCAGGTGACAATAGGCGGGATGTCGTTCTACGACCTCACCCGGCCCCTGACCGGCGCCGCCTCTACGACGGCGTAAGCCCCAGTGGGCGGCCGGGCTCACAACTGCCCGCGAAAGGGTCCGACGTGACAGACACGGCACGACCCGAGGTCGTCGGGCAAGCCGCCCGCTTCGCCGTCGTCGGGGTGGTGAGCACCGTCGCGCACTGGGGGCTGTTCGCCCTGCTCGACCTGTGGTGGCACCAGGCTCAGGCCGCCAACCTCGTCGCACTCACCCTTGCCACAATCGGCAACACCGCAGCGAACCGAACGTGGACGTTCGGGGTCACCGGACGCCGGGACGCCGGCAAGCATCAGGTGCAGGGCTTCGTCCTGTTCTTGGTGACGTGGGGTGCCACCGCCGGAGGGCTGGCCGTGCTCCACCGCGTGGTGCCGGACGCCGGGACGCCGCTCAACGTGGCAGCCCTCGCCGCTTCGACGGGGGTGGCCATGGTCATCCGCTTCGTGGCGATGCGGAACTGGATCTTCCGCGCCCGCTGATCCGTGCCCGCTGATCGGTGGCTCGCGGGTCCGCGCCCGCTGATCGGTGCCCGCTGATCGGTGGCACGCGGGTCCCCGTCAGACTTCGCTCGCGCAGCAGTGCGAGGACCTCACCCGCGCCGACGTCATGCCGTGACCGTCAGACCTTGCGCGCGGCCCGTCGCAGCAACCCGTCGCCGGTCGCCCGAGAGATGGCGATCCGTCACTCGACCACCCGAGATATGGCGATCCGTCACGTGCCCACCCCGAGGTATGGCGATCAGGCGCTGTGGCCCCCGCACAGCGACCGAAACCCATCACCCGGCGAGGCAAGACGACGAATACCCATCCCTCGGGCCCAAACACCTCCACGACCGCCCGGCCACCACCCCGTCACCACCCGTCACCGCCGGGTCGCCACCCTCGCCCACGGTCTCGACATCACCAACAGCGACGCCACCACCAACCCAAGCCGCCGCCACCTCACCCCTCGAAACCACCCGCCGCTACCACCCCCACAACGCGAAACAGGGCGAACCCCATGGGTTCGCCCTGTCGCCGATGTCCCCAGACATCACACTGCGGAGGCGGAGGGATTTGAACCCTCGAGAGGCTTGTAGGCCTCAACCCGCTTAGCAGGCGGGCGCCATAGACCGGACTAGGCGACGCCTCCTGGTCGCCCGACATACAGGTCGGCCGCCACAGGGTACCGGCCCCGTCCGCGACAAGGCGAATCCGCACGCCTCCAGTGGCGCGGCACTTTGTCACAACCTCGGACGTTCCCCTTCGGTCCCCGTGCCGGGGCACAATGGACGAGTTCGCTGACGCCCACTGCGCCGGCGCTATCTTTACGCCCGAGCAGACAGGAGCGCGATGTCGAGCGAGTCCATGCCGATATCGCGCGCAGCGACCCGCGCCGGGCGACGCCGGATCGCGGCCCGTCAATCCCGCAGATCGGCGTTGCTCACCCTGTTGAGCACCGTGGCCCCGGGAGCCGGCCTCATCGCGACCCGCCGCCGCAACCTCGGGATCGTGATCCTGGCGGCCTTCACCGTCGTCGTCGCCATCGGGGGGTACTACCTTTTTCGCCACGGCGGCCTCTTTCGGGGCGTTGCCGCCCTCCTGGCCAGCCCGCGGGCGCTGGCTGCGATGGCGGTGGTCACCACCACTGGCGCGCTCGTCTGGGCGGCCAGCATCGCCGTGACGAACCGTTTGACCCGCCCGCGCGGAGCCGCCAACGACTTTGGTGGGCTGCTGACTGCCCTGACCGCCCTGCTCTGCCTTGCGGTCCTGGTGCCCTCGGCGCAGATCGTCCGGTACGTCCTGATCACGCGCAGCACCCTGGGCAGCGTCTCAAGCCTTCCGCATCGCGTGCCTACACCTGGTGCGAGCGCGACCGTGGACCCTTGGGCACAGCGGCAGCGCGTCAACGTGCTGCTCCTCGGTTCGGACGCCGGAGACGATCGCATCGGGGTGCGCACCGACTCGATGATCGTTGCCTCGATCAACACCGTGACTGGCGACACTCTGCTCGTCAGCGTGCCCCGCAACCTCGAGCGCGTCCCCTTCCCGAAGGACAACCCGTTGTCCGCGGTATGGCCCAACGGCTACGACTGCGGCGACGAGTGCCTGATCAACGGCGTCTGGACCGAGGCGGACAACCGCAAGGACCTCTTCGGCAGCGACCCGTCCCCTGGGTTGACGACGATCCGCGGTGTGTTGGAGGAAGTCCTGGGCCTGAGCATCGACTACACCGTCATCGCCGACCTCGCCGGCTTCCGGGACCTTGTCGACGCCGTCGGTGGTGTGGAGATCAACGTCCAGCAGGACGTGCCGATCGTCGGACCGAAACCGGCATACGAGCAACGCGGCACCATCAAGGCCGGGCGACAGGTGCTCAATGGCTCACTGGCGCTGTACTACGCCAGGACTCGCTACCTCAGCGACGACTTCGACCGCATGAAACGGCAGCGGTGTGTGGTCGGCGCCTTGGTCCATCAGGCGCAGCCGATGACGTTGCTCAGCCGCTACCCGCAGATCGCCAGCGCCGTGAGCCAGAACGTCCAGACCGACATCCCGCAGGAGGACCTGGCCGATTGGGCCGATCTGGTCCTTCGGATCCAGAAGGCGCAGGTGCGCTCCCTGGCGTTGACCCCGGAGAACATCTCGGTTGTCTACCCGGATCTCGAGGGTATCCGCACCATGGTCCGGAAGGCCCTCACACCGCCGAAGAAGAAGCCGACGACCCGACCTACTAATGCCGGCCAAACCCCGACATCGGCGCCGTCCACCTCGACCCCGTCCACGCCATCGTCAACCGGGGCGACATCGGCTCCCGACTCGGCGGTGGACCTGCTCGAGGCCTGCTAGTCGGCGCTGGCCCGCGGAGGCGCCATGGTGCCGCCGATCCTGCCGACACAGCGCCAGCCGCCGCTCACGCAACGTCGCGCGGCCGCTCCCGCAACCGCCGTGCGCCGTCGACACAACGTGATGAGGCCCCCGAGCATGCGCTCGGGGGCCTCATCACTACATCACGTCAGAGCGGGCGAACGGCGTCGGCCTGCGCACCCTTGGGGCCCTGGACGATCTCGAACTCGACGCGCTGCGCCTCTTCGAGGACCCGGTACCCGTTCATCTGGATGGCCGAGTAGTGGACGAAGACGTCCGGCCCGCCGCCATCCTGGGCGATGAAGCCGAAACCCTTCTCCGCGTTGAACCACTTCACGGTTCCCTGTGCCATGGGGTTTGTTCCTGTTCTGTCTAAGCGAAGGGCGCCACAGTCATGACTCCCTAGCTGCCGCACACCCCACACCCATCGAGCGACCCCGGTAGAACCGAGGCGCCCGCTGCGATGGTTCACAGCGAGCGCCGAGCACTGCGGGAACTGCAATTGCAACCAAGAAGACGCTACCAGGGTAAGGCTGCCCTTGTCCCCCCCAGCGGTTGGAATCGGGCGCATTGCCCCTTACCGCAGCGGTTGCGCCGACGTCGCGCTGGTCGGCTCGCCGCGCAGCGACACGGCCGGTGGCCGATCTCCGCGGATCGAGGCGACCATGTCGACCACCCGCCGGGTGGCCCGCACGTCGTGGGCCCGAAACACCGTTGCCTCCAGCCACGCCGCCACGGCGGTGGCCGCCAAGGTCCCCTCCAGACGATCGTCTGCGGGAAGGTCGAGGGTCTCGCCGACGAAATCCTTCCGGGACAGCGCCTGGAGCACCGGGAACCCCAGCCCCGCGACATCTGCCGTATGCCGCAGCACGGTCAGCGAGTGGCGCGTGGTCTTCCCGAAGTCCAAGGTGGGGTCGAGCAGGATGCGCTCCGGCGGGATCCCCGCGGCCAACGCCCGGTCCGCCCCGCCGGCCAGCGTGCCCAACACGTCGCGCACGACGTCGAGCGGGTCATCGCCATACGTCACCGCGACCGGGTCGGTGCGCGGGGGTAACCCGCCGCTGTGCGAGCACACGATCGCCGACTCCAGGGACGCCGCGACGTCGACCAGGGCCGGGTCGTGACCGGCCCACGTGTCGTTGATGATGTCCACCCCGACGTGGGCGGCAGCCGAGGCGACCTCGGCCCGCCAGGTATCGAGGCTGAGCACCAGGTCCGGGTATGTCGCCCGCGCCAGTTCGAGGAACGGGACGACCCGACGGATCTCCTCCTGCGCATCGACCCATTCGCCCTCTTGCCCGGCCCGTACCCCGCCGACGTCGACGATGTCGGCACCGAGCTCGACGGCGGTGTCCAGGGCCCGGCGGGCCGAATCGTCGTCCGCGTGCCGGTTGCCCGGCCAGAACGAGTCGCGGGTGCGGTTGATGATGGCCATGACGGCCGGACGAGCCGCGTCATACCGGCGGCCGCGCACCACCAGGGCCGCTGGGGCGGGAACCGCCGGCACGGTGGGTTCGGCACGCGGGATGGTCACGGAGCACAGGGTACGTCGATGGGAGGATGACGGTATGCCGGTGCCGCTCGCCGAGGGTCTGGCCCGGGTGCGGGCACTCATCGTCGACCCCGAGCTGGTCCGGGCCGTGGGCGCCGGTCGCCGCCGCGGCACCAGCGACGAGGAGGCACCCGAGCGGGTCGACCTTCGACTGGTGGACCTGGCCACCGGAACGCATCTACAGGCGGTGGCCCGCACCGGGGCGCGAGTCACCACGCGCAACGTCCCCATCGCCGACGACCGAGCGCTCGCCCGGGTCATCGACGAAGCACTCGCCCAACCCTTCGCCAACTGGCATGTCGAGACCGAGACGACCATGCTGCAGCTCCGGGTGACCAAGCGGGGTGCGGCGCAGGTGCACAGCGCCGCGACGAGTCGGCGCGGCGTCGAGGCCCGCCCGGCACGTCGCGCCCACGATCGGGCCAAACAACGACTCGTCGACCCCGACGATCCGCTCTTCGCCGTGCTAGGCGCAGACGCGGACAAGCGACGGCAGGTCGACGCCTTCCTGCGCATCCTCGACCCCACGGTGCGCAAGGCCTTCCCCGACGACCGGCCATTGCGGGTCGTGGACCTGGGCTGCGGCAACGCCTACTTGACGATGGCCGCGCACCGGTTCCTGTCCGAGCGCCGGCCCGGCACGGTGACTGTCGGAGTGGAGGTGCGGGCCGATCTGGTGGCCCGGTCGACGCAGCGGGCGCACGCGGCCGGGCTCGACGGGCTGCGTTTCGTCGAGGGGGCCATCGCGGCGGCCGACCCGGGTCTGGACGGCATCGATGTCGTGCTGGCCCTGCACGCCTGTGACACCGCCACCGACGAGGCACTGGCTTTGGCCGTCGGCTGGCAGGCACCGGTCATCCTGGCCGCCCCGTGCTGCCACCATGACATCCAGCGGCAACTGACCGCCCAGCGCGGGGCACCGGGCCCGGCGCCATACCGCCAGATCACCACCCACCCGATCCTGCGCGAACGGCTTGCCGACGTGCTCACCGACGCTCTGCGCGCGGGCATCCTGCGACAGCACGGCTATCGGGTCGACGTCGTCGAGTTCGTCGACTCCCGGCATACGCCCCGCAACGCGATGATCCGGGCCCGCCGCACCGGTGTGGGACCCACCCGCGAGCAGGTGGCCGCGCACGACGACCTCTGCGCCCAATGGCAGGTAACCCCGGCGCTGACGACGATGCTCGCCCATCGCGCGCCGTCCACCGACCCGATGCCGGAACCGGCCCCGACGACAGGATCGACCGATGCCCGACCGTGACCTCGACCTCGTCCTCGTCGGAGCGACCGGCTTCGTCGGGTCGCTGACCGCGGCGCATCTGGCGGCCACGGGGACCGATCGACGGATCGCCCTGGCGGGACGCTCGGAGCAGCGGTTGGCCGCCCTGCGGGACGGTCTGGGCGAGGCCGCGGCGACGTGGCCCCTCATCGTCGTCGATGCCCACGACAGCGCCGGTTTGCGAGCGCTGGCCGAACGGACCCGCGTGGTGGCGACCACCGTCGGCCCCTACCTACGCTTGGGCCTGCCGCTCGCGGCGGCCTGCGCCCACGCCGGCACCCACTACGCAGACCTCACCGGCGAGGTGCTCTTCGTGCGGCGCAGCGCCGACATGCTCCACGACGTCGCCCGGCGCTCGGGTGCCCGGATCGTGCATTCGTGCGGGTTCGACTCGGTGCCTTCGGACCTCGGCGTCCTGCTCACCGCCCAGCAGGCCCGGGCCGAGTTGGCCGGCAACCTCACCTCGACCACGCTCTTCGTCCGCTCGCTCAAGGGCGGCTTCAGCGGCGGCACCATCGACTCGGCTCGGCAAAGCGCCATGGAGGCGGCCGCCGATCCCTGGGCGCGCAAGACCCTGGCCGACCCCTATGCCCTGTCCCCGGACCGCTCGCGCGAGCCGAGGGGTCCGGGCGAAGGGGAGCCACGGGGCCCCCTGGGCCCGCTGTTGGCACCGCTCTCCTCGGCGCTGAACGTCGAACGAGACCGCGCCACTGGACATTGGCTCGGCCCCTTCGTCATGGCCCCCTTCAACACCCGGATCGTTCGGCGAAGCAATGCCCTGCTCGGATGGGGCTATGGGCGCACCTTCCGCTACCGCGAGGTCCTCGACCTCGGCGCTGCCCCGACGGCGCCGCTGGTCGGGGCCGGCTGGACCCTGGGCACCGGCGCCCTGTATGCCGCCTTCACCAAGGACCCCACTCGCGCGCTCGTCGACCGCGTCCTGCCCAAACCTGGTGAAGGCCCCGACGCCGAGACGCGACGCCACGGACGGTTCCGCATCGAGGTCGTGGCTCGCACCGTGACCGGCGCGTCATACCGGACCGTGATCGGCGCCGAACTCGACCCCGGGTATGACGGGACCGCGGTGATGTTCGGCCAGGCCGCCCTGGCCCTCGTCAGGGACGATCTGCCACCGAGCGCGGGCGTGCTGACCCCGGCGACCGGCATCGGTGCGGGCCTGGCGGACCGGCTGCGGGCCCAGGGCTTCACGGTGACGACGACCCAGGTCCGCTGAGACCGACGACTGGCCGGTCGACGCCAGGCCGGTCGACGCCAGGCCCGGACCCGACCGATGACCACCACCGCCGAACCTGCGCACGAACGTGACGCATCAAGGAGACTGTCCGCATGACGTCCACCCCCGCACCACCGTCGGCTCCGGCGCCGGGATCGGCTGCCGACGACGGGGGTCAGACCGAGGGGCCGGCAAGCGCACCGGAACCATCATCGGAACGCGCCCCGGCGAGCGAACCGGACCGCGCACCGGCAATGATCGTGCTCGTCGAGGATGAGTCCGCCCTGGCCGAACTCGTCGACCTCTATCTGACCCGGGCTGGGCACCAGGTCGTCGTCACTGGCGACGGCCATGACGCGGTGACGCTGGTCCGGGACACCTCGCCGGACGTCGTCGTGCTCGACCTCGGCCTGCCCGGCCTGGACGGCGTCGAAGTCTGTCGCCAACTGCGCACGTTCACCGACTGCTATGTCATCATGCTCACCGCCCGCGACGATGAGGTGGATCGGCTGATCGGGCTTTCGGTCGGCGCGGACGACTACGTCACCAAACCGTTCAGTCCGCGAGAGCTCGTGGCCCGGGTGGCCGCGATGCTCCGTCGGCCTCGACTGCACTCGCCCCCGCCGCGCCCGGTGAGCAGTATGACCATCGGCCAAATGCGCATCGACATCGACTCGAGAGAGGTGCAGATAGCCGGGGCACACATCCCGCTGACCCGGCTCGAGTTCGACATCCTCTCGTCCATGGCCGCCCGACCGGCGCTGGCCTTCTCTCGGCGACAGATCATCGAGGCCGTGTGGGGGCCCGGGTGGGCCGGCAACGAGCACCTCGTCGATGTCCACATCGGCAATATCCGACGCAAGCTCGGCGATGACCCCGCGGCGCCGGTCTACCTGCGCACCGTCCGGGGCATCGGCTATCGGATCGGTCCCGGACGGTGACCGGCGGGTCGGATCGGTCCCGGACGGTGACCGGCGGGTCGGGTCAGGCGCCGCGCCTGGACCAAAGCCAGGGTCAGGGCGCGGGCCACGGTCCGGGCTACGGTTCGGCGGCGGTCGAGGTGCCCAGCGAGGCCAGTATCCGGCTGGTGCGCGTGCCCCGCGGTCTGGCGATTCGGCTCCTGATGAGCTACTTGCTCATGCTGGGAATCGGTGCCGGAACAGCGGGCGTGGTCGCGCTGCTCATCGGCCCGTCAATCTTCGACAGCCACCTCGGGTCCGGCGCCACTGCTGCGCAGAAGGAGGCGATCCATGTCGCCTTCCGGGAGGCGATGGTCGTCTCCATGGCCGTCGGTATCGCGGCGGCGTGTCTGGCCGCGGTTGGCGTGGGGTTCTATCGCAGCCGCAAGGTGGCCGCGGCCATCAACTCGGTCATCGATCTTGCCCGTGTCGTCGGGTCGGGTGAGCCGCCGCGCACGGTGCCCACGTTGGGGCTCGGACCAGAGATCGACCAGGTCATCACCCGGTTCAACGACCTGGCGAGCCGACTGTCGAATAATGAGAGCACCCGACGACGGATGCTCACCGATCTGTCGCACGAGATGCGCACGCCGATCGCGACACTGGACGGCTATCTGGAGGGTCTCGACGACGGGGTCGTGAGTTGGGACCGGCAGACATCGGTCCTGCTCCGCGAACAGACTGCCCGGCTGGGCCGGCTGGCCACCGACATCCGCGACATGTCGGCTGCCGAAGAGGGCCGCCTCACCATGAACCTGGCTTTCGAAGCGCCCGCGGATCTGGCGCGCGGGGCCGCCGCAGTGATCGCCGAACGATGCGAGCAGCGGGACATCGAGCTGACCGTCGCAGCGCCTCCCGATCTGCCCCAGGTGTATGTCGACAGGGTCCGCCTGGGTCAGGTCCTGAGCAACCTCGTCGACAACGCTGTGCGCCATACCCCGCCGGGGGGCCAGATCGTCGTGCGGGCCCGGCGCGCGGAAAGCACGGTGGTCTTCGAGGTCATCGATACCGGCGAGGGGATCGCCGAGGAGGACCTACCGCATGTGACCGAGCGGTTCTACCGGGCCGGGAGCGGGCGGGACCGCGTGCGCGGGGGCACCGGGGTCGGGCTGACCATCGCGGCGGCGATCGTCGCATCCCATCGGGGGACGTTGACCATCACCAGCAGGGGTCTTGGACTGGGCGCGACCGCGATGGTCACCCTGCCGCTAGCGCTGTCGTAGCCCGCGGGCCGAGCGCCTTGTTCGCGCGTGTCCGGTCCACCGGGACTGGTTCGCGCGGGCCCCGGTTCGCGCGGGTCCGGGTTCACGCGGGTCCGGGTTTGCGCGGGTCCGGGTTTGCGCGGGTCCGAGGTGGGACAGGTCCGTGGGGGGGGGGCCGGGGCGGCGGGCGGGCGCGCCCCCCGGGGGGGCGCGGGGGGGGGGGGGGCAACCGGGCGGGGGCAGCCCCCGGGAGG
>JBPOIZ010000058.1:0-14117 GCA_052034115.1 Actinomycetota bacterium | reverse complement strand
GATCGGTCGACAGCGCTACTCGTTCCGCGCAGCTGGGGGGTGAGCACGGCGCCGATCGGCCCGGGGTAGACCGAGCCGTAGCTGTGGCCGCCGACGCGCTCGTAGACCGGGCAGATGTTCAGGCAGGCGGAGCAGCGGATGCAGCGCAAGGCGGAACGGCCCGCGGGGTCGGCCAGGACCGAGGTCCTGCCGTTGTCGATGAGCACGACGTGCACGTTCTGCGGTCCGTCGCCCGGAGTCACCCCGGTCCACATGGTGGTGTAGGGGTTCATCCGCTCACCGGTGCTGCTGCGGGGCAGTAGCTGCAGGAACACCTCCAGGTCGGCGAAGGTGGGAACGATCTTCTCGATGCCCACAACCGAGATCAGCGTGTCCGGCAGGGTCAGGCACATCCGACCGTTGCCCTCGGACTCGACGACGACCAGCGTTCCGGTCTCGGCGACCGCAAAATTCGCGCCCGAGATGGCCACCGTCGATGTCAGGAACTTGTCTCGCAGGTGTTGTCGCGCCGCCCCGGCGAGCATGGCTGGTTCGTCGGTCAGATCGGCCGGTGCCGGGGTGCCGTACTGGTGCATCTCTCGAAGGAAGATTTCCCGGACTTCCGAGCGGTTGCGGTGGATGGCGGGCACGAGGATGTGGCTGGGGCGGTCGTGGCCGAGCTGCACGATGAGCTCGGCCAGGTCGGTCTCCCAGGCCGCGATCCCGGCGGCCTCGAGGGCCTCGTTCATGTCGATCTCTTGGGTGGCCATCGACTTGACCTTCACGACGTCCTCGACGCCCTGCTGGCGCACCAGATCGATGATGATCCGGTTCGCCTCATCGGCGTCGCGAGCCCAGTGGACGTGCCCGCCGGCTTCGGTGACAACCCGTTCGAACTGCTCCAGATAGCGGTCGAGGTGCGTCAGGGTCCGGTCCTTGATGGCTGCCCCGGCCACTCGCAGGTCCTCCCACCCGGCGACCTCACCGACGACCTTCGCTCGTTTCGCGCGGATGGTCCCGGTCGCGTGCCGCAGGTTCCTCCGCAGCTGCGTGTTAGCAAGGGCGGACTTGGCCGAGACGGGGAAGCGCGGCATACCGAGGTAGGTGCCCTCCGGTGGGGCCGGTGTCCGCCGAGTCTCGCTCGTCATGCCAGGTCCTCCCCGGTCTGTGCCAGGATCTCCGCCAGATGAATCGGTCGTATGCCGCTGCGCATCCGCCGGAGAAGCCCGCCGACGTGCATGAGGCACGAGTTGTCCCCGGCGACGACATACTCCGCGCCGGTGTCCATCACGTGGCGGGCCTTGTCGGCTCCCATGGCGACCGAGACGTCGGGGTTCTTGACCGAGAAGGTGCCACCGAAGCCGCAGCACTGGTCGGCGTCGGGCAGCGGCACCAGATCGATGCCGCGCACCGCCGAGAGAAGTTGATAGGGGCGCGAGCCGACTCGGGCGACTCGCAGGGAGTGACAGGTGGAGTGGTAGGTGACCCGGTGCGGGAAGTAGGCGCCGACGTCGGTGACCCCCAGGACGTCGACGAGGAACTCGCTCAGATCGAAGGTCCTGGCCACGACCGCATCGACCCGGGTCCGCAAGGTGCCGTCCCGGGCGTGGTCGGCCAACAGCGGATGCTGCTCACGCACCGACCCGATGCACGACCCGGAGGGACCGACGATGTAGTCGTAACCCTCGAATGCCTCCAGGTAGGTCCGCACCGTGGGCAGTGCCTCATCGAGGTACCCGGTGTTGGTGAACATCTGCCCGCAGCAGGTCTGTGCGGCCGGGAACTCGACCTGACAGCCGAGCCGCTCCAACACCCTGACGACCGCCTTCGGTGTCGACGGGAACATGGTGTCGTTGATGCACGTGGCGAAGAGGGCCACGGTCTTTCCCGCACCGGGGAGCGCCATCGTTGCCTCCGAGTGGCTCAGGCGGGGGCACCCGCTATGGTAGGACCATAGCACGCGGCATAGTCTCTTGGTCAGACCAAGTTCACGGAAAGGGCCGGATTCGACGGTGAAGGCATACGAGGTGGTGCTCCGTCACGTCGAGGAGGCGATCCTGCAGGGCCGCTTGGCGGTCGGGGACGTCTTGCCTCCCGAGCGTGACCTGGCTCAGCAGCTCGGTGTGAGCCGGTCGGCGACCCGCGAGGCCATTCGTGCCCTGGAGGCCCAGGGGGTGCTCACCTCCGGTGTGGGCACCGGGCCCGAGGCGGGCACCAGGGTCACCGACCAGCAGTCCCGCGCCCTGACCACCTTGCTGCGTCTGCAGGTGGCCCTGGCCGAGTTCCCGGTCGAGGATGTCGTCGAGCTGCGGGTTGCCCTCGAACGGAGCAGCGTCTCGCTGGCGGCCCACCGGGCCAGCGAATCGACACAGCGACGCCTGCGCGCACTCCTCGATGCCATGGCCGCGCCGACGGTCGGATTGGAAGCCTTCAACGAGTTGGACACCGAGTTCCACATCGTGCTCGCCCAGGCGGCGGACAATCGACTGATCACCGATATGACGGCCGCGGTCCGGGAGTCGATGCGTCAGCCGATCTTGCGGGCCTCCCGCCAGATGCCCGATTGGGCGTCCTTCCGGGCCGATCTGCAACGGCATCACGAGGGCATCTATCACGCGGTGGCGGCCCACGACGCGGCCCGGGCGGCGGATCTGGTCGAGGCGCACATCCGGGTGGCCTACAGCGTCCTGGCCTACTCTCCGGCACCGACGGGCTCGCCGTAGCGTCCGAGGGCATCACGCCACGCGCCCGGGCACGTACCCTGGGCGGTGCCATGAAGACCTACGAGGTGCGCACCTTCGGGTGCCAGATGAACGTCCACGACTCCGAGCGGCTCGCGGGTCTGCTGGAGACCGCCGGCTATGTCGATGTCACCACGCTCGCCGACCCGCCCGAGATCCCCGATGTCGTCGTCTTCAACACCTGCGCCGTGCGCGAGAACGCCGACAACAAGCTCTACGGCAATCTCGGCCAACTGCGCCCGGCGAAGGTGAAGTCCCCGGGCATGCAGATCGCGGTGGGGGGCTGCCTGGCCCAGAAGGACCGTCAGACCATCGTCGAGCGCGCGCCGTGGGTCGACGTCGTCTTCGGCACGCACAACATCGGCTCGCTGCCTGCACTGCTCGATCGGGCCCGGCACAACGCCCGGGCCGAGGTCGAGATCGTGGAGGCGCTGGAGACCTTCCCGTCGACCCTGCCGACTCGGCGCGAATCGCCCTACGCGGGCTGGGTCTCCATCTCGGTCGGCTGCAACAACACCTGCACGTTCTGCATCGTGCCCAGCCTGCGGGGCAAGGAGCAGGACCGTCGCCCAGGCGACGTGCTCGCCGAGGTCGAGGCGCTGGTGTCCCAGGGCGTGGTCGAAGTGACCCTCCTCGGGCAGAACGTCAACACGTATGGCGTCGAGTTCGGCGATCGACTGGCCTTCGGCAAGCTGTTGCGGTCCTGCGGTCAGATCGACGGGCTCCGCCGGGTGCGGTTCACCAGCCCTCACCCGGCCGCGTTCACCACGGATGTCATCGATGCCATGGCGCAGACACCCCAGGTCATGCCCAGCCTGCACATGCCGCTGCAGTCCGGCTCGGACCGAGTGCTCCAGGCGATGCGCCGCTCCTATCGCGCCCAACGGTTCCTCGCGATCTTGGACGAGGTGCGCGAGCGGATCCCGCACGCGGCGATCACCACGGACATCATCGTCGGCTTCCCTGGCGAGACCGACGAGGACTTCGAGGCCACCTTGGACGTCGTGCGCCAGGCCCGGTTCTCCGGAGCCTTCACCTTCCAGTACTCCCGGCGACCGGGCACCCCTGCTGCTGAGCTGGCTGGCCAGATCCCCAAGTCCGTCGTGCAGGAGCGCTTCGACCGGCTCGTCACCCTTCAGGACGACATCGCCTGGGCGGAGAACCGGGTGTTCGAGGGCGCCACCGTCGAGGTGCTCGTCGCCACCGGAGAGGGCCGCAAGGACGCCGACACGCGGCGGTTGTCCGGGCGGGCGCAGGACAACCGGCTGGTGCACTTCGCCGTCCCGGCCGGCCTTCCGGCCAGTGACCTACCGCGCCCTGGCGACCTCGTCTCGGTCGCCGTCACGTATGGCGCCCCGCACCACCTCGTCGCCGACGGTGCGCTGGCCGACGGCGGCCTGTTCCACGTAGAGCGCACGCCGGGCGGGGATGCCTGGGCGTCGCTCCAGGCCGGCCCGGACGAACCGGCCCGCAAGCCGACGGTCTCGCTCGGCATACCGACGATCGGACGACGACCCCAGACATGACGAAGGGGCGGCCGCAGCCGCCCCCTCGCCCCCAGGTCAGCTCACTCGCCGACGGCCTCGTCGGCCTTCTGCTGCGCTGCATCGATCTGCTCGCTGAACTTCCCCCCAGTCATCGAGTCGGCGGCGTCCCCCGCCTTCTCGATGGCCTGGTCGCTCAGCTCCTCGACCTTCTCGGGGTTCTGGCCGATGAGTTCGGCGGCCTTGTCCTTGAGGTTGTCGAACATGCTCACGACTGCTCGCTTTCTGCCGTGACGGCCCGCCATTCGGAACCGTCAAGGACAACCATCACCTACGATCCGCCGGGCGTCCACTTGGCCCCGACGCTCTGGGACAATCGCACCATGGCCGTGCGCCCCGTCGTCATCACCGGTGATCCTGTCCTGCATCGTGCCTCGGCGTTGGTCGAGGCCTTCGACGCGGACCTGCGTGCCCTCGTCCACGACATGTTCGAGACGATGGACGCAGCGCACGGTGTCGGGCTGGCCGCGCCCCAGATCGGCGTCGGCCTGCGCATCTACACCTGGGACATGCCCAACGACGACGGCGTGCCCCGCCGCGGCGTAATCGTCAACCCGAGCGTGACCACGAGCCATATCCCCGGCGAGCGCCCCGATCCGCACCACGAGTCGGAAGGGTGCCTGTCGGTGCCGGGGGAGTCCTTCCCGCTCAAGCGTGCCGACCTGGCCCGGGTCACCGGCTTCGACGTCGACGGCTCTCGTCTGGAGTTCAGCGCGTCGGGTTGGTTCGCCCGCTGCATGCAGCACGAGTTCGACCACCTCAACGGTCTGCTCTACGTCGATCGCCTCGACGCGCGCTGGGGCAAGAAGGCCCGCAAGGCCATCAAGGCCAGCGGCTGGGGGCGTCCGGGCCTGACCTGGATGCCGGGCGTCGACCCCGACCCGTTCGGCCACGACGACGAGCCCAGCGACAATGGGCCCACCCGCGCCGCGACCGCCGCGGACGCCGGGTCGGTGCAGTGCGTCAGCGCCGGGGAGCCGTGATCGACCTGATCGTCGCCATCGTCGGCGCGACCGCCACGGGCAAGACCGCCCTGGGGGTTGCGCTGGCCCAGCGCCTTGGCGGCGAGGTCGTCAACGCCGACGCGATGCAGCTCTACCGCGGGATGGACATCGGCACCGCCAAGGCCACGGCGGCCGAGCGTGGCGGCATACCGCACCACCTCATCGATGTCCTGACCGTGCGCGACGAAGCCAGCGTCGCGGCCTACCAGCGCGACGCCCGAGCCGCGCTCGACGCGATCCGCGGCCGAGGATCCGCCCCGATCCTGGTCGGCGGTTCCGGCCTCTATGTGCGGGCGGTTCTGGACCGTCTCGACATCCCACCGACCGATGCCTCCGTGCGGAGCCGTCTGGAGGCCGACCTCGCCGCCGAGGGTCTGCCCGCCCTACGGTCTCGTCTGGAGGCCCTCGATCCGGCCGCGGCCGCGGCCATTCTGCCCGGCAATGCTCGTCGCGTCGTGCGGGCCCTGGAGGTCATCGAACTCACCGGGGCACCCTTCTTCGCGCACCTGCCGGTGCGCGAATATGTCCGGCCCACCATCACGGTCGGGTTGCGCCTGGTCCGGCCAGTGCTCGACGCGCGCATCGACGCCCGCGCGCAGACGATGTTCGAGCGTGGCCTGGTGGCCGAGGCGCAGTCCCTGGTCGGTGCGGGCCTGCGGGAGGGACGGACGGCTGCCCGAGCGCTGGGTTACGCGCAGGCCCTCGCAGTGCTCGACGGGTCGATGAGCGTCCCCGAGGCGGTCAGCGACACCGCCGCTGCCACCCGACGGTTCGCCCGCCGCCAGGAGTCCTGGTTCCGGCCCGATGCGCGGATCACCTGGCTCGATGCCACGCTTCCGCTCGCCGATCAGGTGGCCGCCGTCGCCGAGATCGTGCTGGACAATGCCGGTATGGCCAGGAGTGCGCGGTGAGCCGCCTGCCCTTCACCAAGGGGCACGGCACCGAGAACGACTTCGTCCTGGTGCCCGATCTCGATGGACGTCGCGGTCTGACGTCCACCGAGGTCCGCCGACTGGCCGACCGACGGGCCGGGCTCGGTGCCGACGGCGTCATCCGGGTGGTGCGGACCACCGCAGCGGACGAGCCGATGGTGCGCGACCAGGCCACGTCCGCTGAGTGGTTCATGGACTACCGCAACGGCGACGGGTCGGTGGCGCAGATGTGCGGCAACGGCATACGCGTTTTCGCGGCCTACCTGCTGCGCGAGGGATTGGCCAGCGGCGAGGAGTTCGCCGTGGCGACCCGGGCGGGCGTGCGCCACGTGCGGGTCGAGGGTGACGGATTCGCCGTCGACATGGGTCCCTGGCGTCTCGTCGAGCCCGACCTGGCGGCAGAACACGGCTTCGATGCGGTCGTGCGTGCGCGTGCCGCCGACGAGTTGACCGCGCTGCGGATCGACCTGGGCAACCCGCACACGGTGGCCATCGTGCCCAGCGCCGACGCGCTACGGGACCTGGACCTCGCCGCGGCGCCGACGGTCACTCCGCATCCCGCCGAAGGGACCAACGTCGAGTTCGTCCACCTGATCGCCGCCGGACATATCGCGATGCGCGTCCACGAACGAGGGGTAGGTGAGACGCGCTCCTGCGGAACCGGTGCCTGCGCGGCCGCACTGGCCACCCGCTGGTGGGCCGGTCAGAGCGCCGACGATTCGTCCTGGCTGGTCGACGTGCCGGGAGGTCGGCTGCGCGTCCGGCCCCTGCCCGGCGGACACGTCGAACTCGCTGGCCCCGCGGTGCTGGTGGCCGACGGCGTCACGGACGTCCTCGGCTGACCGCCAGGACGCGGAAGCCTTTCGCGCTGGCCAGACGCGTGCACGCCATACCGTCGAACGACTCGCCGATCCAGCGCTGCAGCGAGTCGGCGCCGAGGTTCTTCCCGACGACAAGGTGGGCCGTTCCGGTAGGGGACAGCCTCGGCAGCCACTGCCGCAGCAGGTCATGCAGGGCGTCCTTGCCGACACGGATCGGCGGGTTCGACCAGATGGCCTCGAAACGCAGGCCAGCGGGCACATCCTCTGGTCGAGCGGGGGTGATCCCGGCGCAGCCGAGGCGCTGGGCATTGCCGCTCATGAGGTCCAGGGCGCGGTCGTTGACGTCGACGGCCCACACGCGGGCCTGAGGTGAGAGCAGGGCCAGGGTCAACGCGATCGGACCCCAGCCGCACCCCAGGTCGAGCAACTCTCCGTGCTCGGGGGGGTCCGGCACGGTGCGGAGCAGGACAGCGGTGCCGAGGTCGAGCCGGTCGGGGCAGAAGACGCCCGAGGCGGACTCCACCTCGACCTCCCGGCCGACGAGGCCGACGCGCAAGGTCCGTCGTTCGTCGGCACTGGCCGGAGAAGCCGTGAAGTAGTGGTCGTGCTCGCCGGTGCCCATCGCCGCCCAGGCTAGCGCGGGCGCGGAAAGGGTTCGACCGAGCCAAGCCGCAGATGAGACCCTGGACCACGATGAGAGATCACCTGATGCCCGGGCGGGCCGCCGCCCTCGACGACGTCATCGACGACGATCTGCTGCCACCCCTGTATGACGGAGACCAGTTCGAGCGCGAGGAGCGCGCCGCGCTGCGCCGCGTCGGTGGTCTGTCCACCGAGCTCGACGACATCACCGAGGTGGAGTACCGCCAGCTGCGCCTCGAGCGCGTGGTCCTCGCCGGGGTGTGGACCGAAGGCAGCGCCGACGATGCGGACAACTCGCTGCGTGAGCTCGCCGCGCTCGCCGAAACCGCCGGGTCCACCGTGCTCGCGGGGCTGATCCAACGTCGGCCGCAGCCCGATCCGGCGACCTTCCTGGGCAAGGGCAAGGCCGCCGAACTGCGCGATGTCGTCGTCGCGGAGGGCGCCGACACGGTCATCTGTGACGGCGAGCTCAGCCCGGGCCAGCGCCGAGCCCTGGAGGACGTCGTCAAGGTCAAGGTCATCGACCGCACCGCGCTGATCCTCGACATCTTCGCTCAGCACGCGAAGTCTCGGGAGGGTAAGGCGCACGTCGAGCTCGCCCAGCTGCAATACCTCTTGCCACGCCTGCGCGGGTGGGGTGAGTCGATGTCCCGCCAGGCCGGCGGCCGGGTCGCCGGTGGTGAGGGTATCGGCTCGCGGGGTCCTGGTGAGACGAAGATCGAGCTCGACCGCCGTCGGATCAACTCCCGGATCGCCAAGCTCAAGCGCGACATCGCGACGATGAAGACCGGACGCGATACCAAACGGGCCTCGCGCAAGGCACGCGGGGTGCCGAGCGTCGTCATCGCCGGCTACACCAACGCGGGGAAGTCCTCGCTGCTCAACCGGCTCACCGGGGCGGGGGTGCTCGTCGAGAATCAGCTCTTCGCGACGCTTGATCCGACGGTGCGCCGGGCGCAGACCCCGGACGGGCGGACCTACACCTTGGCCGACACGGTCGGCTTCGTGCGGGCGTTGCCGCACCAGCTCGTCGAGGCGTTCCGCTCGACCCTGGAGGAGGTGGCCGACGCAGACCTCGTCCTGCATGTCGTCGACGGTTCCCATCCCGATCCGGAGAGCCAGATCAGCGCGGTCCGCGCCGTCCTGGCCGACGTCGGTGCCTCCGACGTGCGCGAGATCGTCGTGGTCAACAAGGCCGACGCGGCCGAGGCGGAGGTGCTCGACCGACTGCAGCGCCACGAGAAGGACGTCATCGTGGTCTCCGCGCGCACCGGCGAAGGCCTCGACGCGCTGATCGCACGGGTGGCCACCGAGCTGCCACGCCCGGACGTCCTGGTCGACGTGGTCCTGCCCTACGACCGCGGTGACCTGCTCAGCCGGA
Source organism: Actinomycetota bacterium (assembly GCA_052034115.1). GTDB lineage: Bacteria > Actinomycetota > Actinomycetes > Actinomycetales > Dermatophilaceae > Lutibacillus. The sequence continues at coordinate 5,073 of JBPOIZ010000058.1, read as the reverse complement.
TCCACGAAGACGGTGAGATCAGCGCGACGGAGCACCGCGGCGACGGCACCGCGGTCACCGCCCGCGTGCGCCCCGACCTGGCTGCCGAGTTGGGTCCGTATGCCGCTGTCGGCGTTGGCGCGGCGGCCCGGCGATGACCGAGGCACCGGCCGACATACCGGCACCGTTCGTCCCGGACGGGTTCGTCATACCGGTCCCACCCGCGACCGAGGACTTCACCTTCGAGCCGCTGGGCCCGCAGCACAACGACGCCGATCTCGCGGCCTGGGCCGGCTCGCTCGACCACATCCAGCACACGCCCGGATTCGTCGGGCGGTCCTGGCCGGTGCGGGTCTTCACCCTGGCGGAGAACCTCAAGGACCTGCAGATGCACTCCGACGACTTCGCCGCCCGAACCGGATTCACCTGGACGGTTCTTGATCCACGCTCGGGCGAGACGATCGGGTGTGTCTACGTCTACCCCGACAAGACAGGGGAGGCGGACGCGCAGGTCAGCTCGTGGGTCATCGCCTCGCGGGCGGCCCTCGATGCCCCGCTGTACCGGCATATCCTCGGCTGGCTGCACGCCCAATGGCCGTTCGAGCGCATTCGGTATGCCGAGCGCTGACCTGAGCGTCCGGCGGCAACGCGACGGCGAGCTCGCCGCGGTCCAGGCGGTCACCGCGGCCGCTTTCGGACCGCAGGATCCCGTGGTCCCGCATCTGGTCGAGGTGCTCCAGGCCAGTGACGCGTATGCCGGGCTGTCCTTCGTGGCCGAGGTCGACGGCGAGCTCGTCGGGCACACGATGCTCACTCGCGGCTGGATCGACGCGCCGGACCGGCTGGTCGAGGTTCAGGTCCTCAGCCCGCTCAGTGTGAGCCCGGGGCATCAGCGATCCGGGGTCGGACGGGGTCTGGTCGCCGCCGCGCTGAACGGTGCATGGGAAGCCGGGTCCGCGGCAGTGTTCCTCGAGGGGGATCCGGCCTACTACTCGCGGCTCGGCTTCGTCGCGGGCGGCCCGCTGGGGTTCGAGCGGCCCAGCGTGCGCATCCCCGAGCCGGCCTTCCAGGTCATGCTCGGCCCGTCATACGAGCCCTCGATCACCGGTCGGTTGGTCTACAGCGACCGGTTCTGGCTCCTCGACTGCGTCGGCCTGCGCTGACGAGCCGGCGATAGCGCCTTCAGGCGACGAAGACGCAGAACGGGTGACCCTCCGGGTCGGCCAGCACATAGAGCGGCTCGCCGACGTTGGTGGTGCGGTCGAGGAGCACCCGGGCGCCCAGCTCTTCGGCCCGGCGGCGGTGGTGTTCGAGTTCCGTGACGTCGGGGACAGTGAAGTCGATGTGCAGTTGCATCGGCACCGCCTCCGACGGCCAGGTTGATGCGGTGAGGTCCGTCTTCTCCTGAATCGCAAGCACCCGCCGCCCGGAGTCATCGAGCAGAACCAGCCAGTCCGCGGCATCGTCGGTCCCGTCGACCGGCCGCTCGTCACCGGGCCGGTAGTGCAGCCCCAGCAACACCCGGTAGAACTCGGCGAGCCCGCGGCAGTCCCGGGCATCGATGGCCGTCTGCAGGTAGGTCGGGTAGTGGCTCACGCTCCCGAGGCTAACCCCGCGGGCGCCTGTCGGACATGGGAGCGGCGTCGGCATACAGTGATCGGGTGCCGACCCTTGACGAGTTGCTTCATGCGGCCGTCGAGGGCCTCGGCGGGGTCGAGCGGCCCGGTCAGGTCGAGATGGTCCACGCCGTCGCTGACGCCATCACCTCCGGCGAGCACTTGCTCGTCCAGGCCGGCACGGGGACCGGCAAGTCGCTCGGCTACCTCGTGCCCGCGCTCGCCCATGCCATGGACAGCGGTGTGCCGGTGGTCGTGGCGACCGCCACCTTGGCCCTGCAGGCGCAAATCGTCGATCGGGACATGCCGCGGCTGGCCGAGGCGGTGGCGCCGCTGATGGGCCGGGCGCCGACGTTCGCGCTGGTCAAGGGGCGGCGGAACTACCTGTGCCTGCACAAGCTGGAGGGCGGCTACCCCGACGACGCGGATTCGCTGTTCGGCATCGACCAGGTCGACGCCAATGCGTCCCGCACCGGGGCCGAGATCGTCCGGCTGCGGGACTGGGCCGAATGGACCGAGAGCGGCGACCGGGACGAACTGGTCCCCGGCGTGTCGGAGCGCGCCTGGCGCCAGGTCAGCGTCTCGGCGCACGAGTGCCTCGGCAGCCGGTGCCCGATGGCCACCGAGTGCTTTGTCGAGCGCTCCCGCGCCGCGGCCGGCGACGTCGACGTCATCGTCACCAACCACTCGTTCATGGCCATCGACGCCTTCGAAGGTCGCCAGATGTTGCCGGAACACGACGTGCTGGTCATCGACGAGGCCCATGAGCTCACCGATCGGATCACCTCGACGATCACCGACGAGTTGAGCGGCGCCATGGTCGTCACGGCCGCCCGCCGCTCGGCCCGGTATGGCGACGCCGCCGCGACCCTGGAGGAGAGCGCGGCCCTGCTCGATGCGGCCGTGGAACGGCTGCCCGAGGGCCGGCTGGCCTCGGGGCTGCCGGACGCGCTCACCCTGGCCTTGACCAGGGTCCGGGACACCGCCCGAGCGGTGCAGAGCGAGCTCAAGCCGGAGGCCGGTGCGGAGGTCGACGCCGGTCGCCAAGTCGCGCGGGCAGCGGTCGACGAGGTCTTCGAGAACGCGGCGCGCGTCCTGGAGGAGCGTGACCTCGACGTGGTGTGGCTCACCCATGAGCAGCGGCGGGGATCGGTGCTGCGGGTCGCCCCGATGAGCGTGGCCATGTTGTCTCGTGAACGGGTGTTCCAGGACCGCACGGTCATCCTCACCTCGGCGACCTTGGAGTTGGGTGGCTCGTTCGACGCGGTCGCCGGCACCGTGGGACTGCGCGGCGAGGGGGCACCGCCGTGGCGCAGTCTGGACGTCGGCAGCCCGTTCGACTACAAGGCGCAGGCGATGGCGTATGTCGCCGCGCACCTGCCTGCCCCGGGCCGCGACGGGCTCGCCGACGCAGTGATCGACGAGATCGCCGACCTCGTGCGGGCCGCTGGTGGACGCACCCTCGGGCTGTTCTCCTCGATGCGAGCGGCCCAGAGCGCCGCCGAGGCACTGCGGGAGCGCTTCGCCGCAGACGGCATCGACATACCGATCCGGTGTCAAGGCGAGGATCAGATCTCGACGTTGGTCCGCGAGTTCGCCCGGGACGCGCGGTCGTGCCTGTTCGGCACGCTCTCGCTCTGGCAAGGCGTCGACGTCCCCGGCTCGGCGTGCCAGCTCGTCATCATCGATCGGATCCCCTTCCCCCGCCCCGACGACCCGCTGTCGTCGGCCCGCACCCAGGCCATCGCCCGACTGGGTGGGAACGGGTTCATGGCCGTGTCGGCCACCCACGCTGCTCTCCGCCTGGCCCAGGGCAGCGGACGGTTGGTCCGCCGGGGCGACGACCGGGGGGTCGTGGCCTTCCTGGACTCACGGCTGGTCACTGCCCGGTATGCCGGGTTCCTCCAGCGATCGCTGCCGCCATTCTGGCCGACCACTGACCGGGCGCTGGTGCTCGCAGCCCTCGAACGGCTCGATGCCGCCGCGGACCCTCCCGCGGCGGTCGTCGACCCCGTGCCTCGGGGCATCGGCGGCGCCATACCAGGGGTGAACGCGCCCGCGGAAGCGCGGCGCAGGATCGTCCGCCAGCCGGATGCCGTCGCCCAGCCCGCCGTCGCGGCACCCACCCGCTCCGCTGCCCCCAGCTGGTCGGCGCAAGACGATGCCGAGCTGCGGGACGGCGTCGAGTCCGGTCTGGACCTCGACGAGCTCGTCGACCACTTCGAGCGCCCCGCCGAGCAGATCGAGGCGCGGATGACCGAGCTGGGACTCGACTCGTTGTTCCCCAGTTGAGGGCTCCCCGTGCCCGCCGCGGTGGCCAGGTCAGCGCAAGAACGTGAAGAGGTGCCGGCCACCGACCAACGGCACCGGCGGGCCGTCGTAGCGGACGACGCCGACCCGCATCAGGCTGCCCTCGACCCGCTCGTAGCAGGCCAGTTCGGTGAACCCGGCGTCGGCGAACCACCGGCGGATCTGCGGCCCCAGGTCGGGATGCATCGCGCCACGGGTCCAGATCAGGGTTGCTCCGGGGGCGCACAACTGCGGTGCTGCGTCGACGAGGACGGCGATGTCGGCGGGGGAGATGTTGCCCATGATCCCGCTGAGCAGCACCAGGTCGGCCGGGACAAGACCGCGGTAGACATCGCTTCTGGCGGCGTCGGCCCGGACGACGGCTATCCGTTGCCCCGCTGCGGCGGCGTCGATGCGCGCCTGGGCACGGTCTGCGACCCGGTCGTCCAGTTCGACCAGCGCGCCACTGACCCGCTTCGCATCGCTCCGGTCGGCCAGCACGTCGAGGACGTCACGGCCGTCGCCCGAGCAGACGCTCAGGAGCCGTACCGGCGCGGGTGCGGTGCGGTCCAGGGCGGCACCGACCTCGCGCTGGACACGGCGCAGTCGCTTGGACAGGGGTGAGGCGGGATCGTCATACGCGTCGTGCCAGGCGAGGTAGTCCCGCAGTGGACCGGACACCGGACTAGCGTAGGTCGCCGCCGGTGGCGGAGACCATCACCGGACACCGCCGCACAGCCAGGGGTAGCAGCGTCCACCCTGCCGCCTCGGCGTCGCGCCTTCGGAGCGGGCGATGTCAGCGTGGAGCTGCTGCCCGTCAGCAGGTCGTGAGTTCCCCGACGATCACCGCGCCACCGGCCCCTTCGCCGGACAACTCTCCGACCCCAGCCGTCGCTTCGTCGGGGAGCAGACGTGACATGTAGACGCTTCCGGTCGTGGTCGCGCCGGCTTGGATCGTCCCGACCCACTGGTGGACGACGGCGCCGTGGCGATAGACCGTAACTCCCGCCCCCTTCGCGTGGTCGGCCTGGTTGGACACGAACACGCGGACCTTCCACAACGGTCCGTAGATCGAGTCGACCGGTGTCTTGCACCCGAAGAGGTAGGTGTAGCCCGAGCGAACCAACAAGGTCCAGCCTGCGGCATGTGCTGTCGGAGCGGTCCCCACCGAGATGGCCACGGCCGCGGC
>JBPOIZ010000034.1:0-11215 GCA_052034115.1 Actinomycetota bacterium | reverse complement strand
TCAGCCCGTAGCGGCGCAGCCTGGTGAGCTCGTGCGGGAGCCGTCCGGTGCGGTGGGCGTCGGTGAGCCGGGTGACCCACTCGGTCGCGGTCGCGAACAGGACACGGTGGCCGTGGTTGGCGGCCGCGATGCCCAGCCCGATGGCCAGGTGGGTCTTCCCGGTTCCGGGCGGGCCGAGCAGGACGACGTTGCGTGCTTCGGTGAGGAACCCACCCGATGCCAACGACGCGACCTGTTGACGCACCGCGGGCTGGGCGCCGAAGTCGAACTCCTCGATCGTCTTCCTTGCGGCGAACCCGGCGGCCCGGATCCGCAGCTGGGCACCGGAGGCATTCCGGGCGGCGACCTCACGGTCCAAGACCGCAGCGAGGTACTCCTCGTGGGTCCAGCCGGCGTCGCGGGCGTGGTCGGCCAACCGGGCGGCGGCCTCGGTAATCCGTGGCGCCTTCAACGCCGCCGCCAGATAGGTCAGCTGCTTGAGTGCCTCGGTGGCGTCGGTCTTCGCCTTGCCTGCCATCAGGCCACCTCCTCGCCGTCGGTCAGGGCGGTGTCGGTGAGGCCGAACGCGCGATCATAGTCGGCCAGGTCCCGCGCCATGCCGTCCTCGGTGCCAACGGCCGTTCGGGGGTGTTGGAACTGCTCCCGCAGGGCTTTCGCGGCTGTGAGGTGAGCGGGGTCGGTGATCGTCATGCCGCGTGCCCAGACCCGGTCATGGCCAGCGACGAGGCGGCCTTCGTGGCGGACCTCAACGCGGGACAGGTCAGCGGTGACATCGACGAACCGGCCGATCACGGCGGGTTCGACGGAGTAGTCGTTGGAGTCGACACGGACGTAGTAGTCGCGTCCCAGCCGGACCCGGTTGACCCACCCGACCGCCGGTGGCACCGGCGGCAGCGGCAGCATCGCGGCCCGGTCGGCGTCGAGCCGGTCGACCGGGCGCGCCTTGAGCATGCGCACCACGCGGCTGTTGGCGATCCTCAGCCAGTCGGTGAACTGGGTGTTGAAGCCAGCCGGGGACTCGGAGTCGCGGCCGGGCATGAAGGACGTCTCGAAGTAGCCGTTGCGGCGTTCCACCAGGCCCTTGGACTCCGGGTCGTTCGCCTTGAGCCGTTGCAGCGTGGTGGCCAGGGTGCCGGTGAACACGCTCACCCCTTTGGCATGCCGCTTCCCGCGCCCGATGCCGGTCTCGTTGTCCCAGATCAGCCGCCGGGGTACTCGCCCGAGCAGCTGGAGCAGCACCCACATCCCCAACAGCAGATCGGCGGTGGTCCTGGTCGGGATCATCCGCCCGAGGATGAACCGCGAGTGTGCCGCGGTGATCACCAGGACCGGCAACAGCGTCCTGGAGCCGTCCTTGAGTGGGATCTTCTTCGGCGGGAACCACAAGTCGCACTGCGCCGCGTCACCAGGCAGCCAGATCAACCGGTCCGACGGGTCGACCGGCCGATGCTCAGGGCGCAGCCGGCGGACGTTGTCGCGGAACCAGGTGATCGAGCCGGTCCAGCCGACCCGCTCGGCGATCACCGTCGCCGGCATGTCCGGCGTCTTGGCCAGCAACTGCCGCACCGCCGGCTCGAACGGCGTGAACGACGTCGCCACCGGCGGCCGCTCGTACCTCGGCGGCTCGTCCGACGCCACCGCGCGTGCCACCGTCGCCCGTCCGATGCCACAGGTCCCGTGCGACCCGGCGCTGGGGAACACCGTCCGCCACCAGCCGCCGGATCAGAGCCCAATCCTCCATAGAGATCACCCACCCAATCTGTCTGAGTGGCCTCGTTTTCGACCGTCGCTACGGCCTCGTCTTCAAGCGTCGTCGACAAGGACGTTGGCGAACGCGGTCAGCAGCTCGCGCATCGGGTCGGGGCTGGCCTGGGCCCGCTCGTCGCGGAGGAACCGGGCAGGGTCGATTCTGGGGACAGCGGTCACCGTGGTGCTCCTTCTTCGAGGCCGTGGTGGAAGGATCACTCGGAGAATCACCGTTGACCGCCAGCTACATGGGCAGCGACACGGCGACGGCTGCTCGTACACCACTTAGCTGGACTCAACTCCTGCTCACGGCAGTCACCACGACATCGACAACCACCGGGTCCAGGGGGTAAGCCCGAACGCACCGTCCCCTTGGGCCCCGTGCCTCCTGTGAAGCCTGCGCCAGGGGACTGGCGCAGTGCCTGCAGACCTGGGCTCGATGATCAGTTGGCGCGCCGGCGCTCCAACAAGATCAGCTGCGTTGGATGACACCGGGTCACTCGTCCTCGAAGTGGGATGTCGTGAACTTCAAGGTCCGGGCATTCTCCGCGACGACGCGGATCTTGTCGGCCGAGAACCCGGTTGGGCTTGTGGCGTGGATGTCGAGAGTGAGCTCCAGCTGTATCCCGGGGACCGAAGCGAGCTGCTGGATCACTTCCTGGCTGACTCGGTTGAGTTCCCGCGCGTAGCGCTCGGGGTCGACCGAGACCGACCCGACGTATCGTCTCGCCACCGGAGGTTCGGGCGCAGCGGTCCCAGGTTCTCGGGCAGTCTCCCCACTGCCCTGGGGCATCTCCGGGACGGTGGAGGTTTCGACCTCCAGGTCTGCGGTCGAGGCCTGGGCGAGCGCGACCTCGGGGGAGACGAGTAGGGTCGCGTCGGTGATCCGCGTGGCGCGGGCGTCACCGCTGGGAATGATCAACCCGATGTAGCTGCCCACGCCCTCGTCGTATCCGTCGGCGAGGGCGAACGCCTCGCTCTGCCACATCAGGGACGAGAGGGCAGTCTCAACAGCGTCGACGAGGACCTGCCGGTCCCGCAACCGCATGAGGTAGGGGTAGCGCGCGAAGTACCCCCAGAGCTCGCCGACCGAGATGTGCCCGCGCGCCCACACCGCGTGCAGTCTCTGGTCGAGGTCGAGACGCAGCGTGCCGGCGCCGACCCGGTCGCTGAGCAGCCCTGAGCGGCCGAGCCGCTCGCTGACCCTCGGAGCCAACCGTTGCGCGGCACCCTCGGCCTTCTCCACCGACAGTGAGGGCGGCCGAGCCGGGTCCTCCTGGACGGGCACGATCGCCCAATGGTAGGTCTGCGCGATCCGGGCGGTGACGTCCTCACTGTTGCGGGTGACGTTAGCCTCGACTTGGGCGAGTTGGGCTGGGGTCAGGTCGAGCTCGAGCTTGCGGCCCGCGACCCAGGACCACGCGAGGTAGGACCGCGCGGACTCTTCGAGCTCGTCCATCCGTTTGGTGTCGCCGGCGAGGAAGATGACCATGTTGCGGTTGGTCCGCTGCGAGGTGCCGCGCCGTTCGAAGACCTCCTCGGCGAACTGGATCGCCGCCGATTCGGCGGAGCCCTTCCCGTGGGTCAGCGAGGGGTGCAGGATCACAAGCTGTGCCTCGTCGATGTCGCGCACGTCCGCCGAGGACTCCGGGGCGACGACAACGCCGGCGAAGCCGCCCCGGTGGCGTTGCTCGGCCATCAGGCGTGAGGTGATCTCCTGCCAGACCTCCTCCGGCTTGTCTCGCAGCGAATCGGCGTAGTCGGCAGCGGTACGCGTCACCGACGCTTGCGTGTCGTACCAGTAGCGGCTGGCGTCGGCATACAGATACGTCGCGCGCTGGGTGAGCAGCTCCATGGCCGACCCGAAGTTGCCGACCGTGTCACCGGGGATGGCAGCGCCGAGCCACACGTGCTGCCGGTCCACACCGCGGTGCGCGGACCGCAGCGTTGGCGCGGACGCCATGAAGATCGTCCGGGCGATCCGACGGGTCATCGCCCGAGCACCGAGGACGGGCCGTTCGCCGTCGATCTGCACAGGGGTCGAGGCCGACCCGTCGATGTCGGCGTCGATGATCGGCCGCCACCGATCCGGCAGGTACTGGCCGATCTCCTTGGTCACCCCGTCCTGGTCCAACGGCACGGTCCCCGGAAGGATCATCGGAGCGGCGTCCTGCTCTCGCCACAGGGCGTGGACGACCGCGCTCATGAGCCGCAGCACGCCGCGGGTGCGCTGGAAGCGTTCGAGGGTCGACCAGTCCTCGTAGAGGCGGTCGAACAGCTCCGGGTGCAGCGGGTACGCCGCCTTGATCCGTCGCTCGTATGCCGGGTCGCTCACCTCCCGGGGGAACTCCCCAGCGTGGCGTGCATAGAACTGGGTGAACTGCCGGGCCACCGCCGCGATGTCCGCCAGAGCCGCGGCGTCCGGCTCGACGAACAGGCGCCGCCGGACGATCTCGAACGACTCCTGCGCCGACGCAGGCCGCCACTGGTCAGCCACCCGGCGGACGACGTTCTGCAGTCGCTGCAGTGCCTGCTGACCGTTCGGGCCGCCGACCTCGATCGCCGACCCGCCGGAGCCGGAGTCGCGTTCTGGGTCATGCGATGCGGGGATCGAGATGACGAGCAAGACGCCCGGAACGGCCTTGGCGACCTCGGTCAGTGACTGCGCGAAGGTGACCTGAGTGTCAAACGTCCCGGCCGGCAGGTCCTCGCGGCCCCACAGCTGCCGGGCGTAGGCCACCCACTCGTCGATGAGGACCAGGCACGGCGAGTACCGCGCCAACAGCTCACCGAGCTTGCTGCCCGGGTTCGTGCCGGTGCTGTCGGCGTTTGCCACGATGTCGTAGGCCTCGCGCCCACCGAGCTGCCAGGCCAGCTCCCCCCACAGCGTGTGGATCGTCGTCCCGTCGTCGGTGACCCGAGGCTCGGCGGGCGCCAGGTGGGTGCCCACCAGAGCGGCTCGCCGGACCGGAGGGAGCTGACGGCCGGCCACCAGGTCCTGCACGTCCTGCACGTACGCGCTCGTCGCTGTGCCGGACATCAGGTGCCACAGGGCGAGCATCGAGTGGGTCTTGCCGCCGCCGAAGTTCGTCTGGAGGTTGACCACGGGGCTGGCGTTCGGGTCGCCGACGACCCGGCGGATCGCCAGATCCAGCAGATCGCGCAACCCGTCGGTCAGGTAGGTCCGACGGAAGAACTCGACCGGGTCGGCGTACTCGGTGCCTGACTCGTCATCGTCGGTCGGGAACGCCACGAGATGCAGGTCGGCTGCGAACTCGCTCGCCTTGAAGTTGCCCTTCGCGACGTCGTCGTGCGGGGCAAGCACCTCGCGCCACGGTTTGAGTCCCTGTCCCGCCAACGCGGAGCCGCCCTCCTGCTGGCGGACCCGACGCTTGGTCTCGGCCTCGAACGTCGCCCGCTGCAGATCGACCCGCAGCCGACGGACCTGATCGGCCTGGGCCGCCGCCCCGAAGGCATGGAGCAAGCGCTCGGTCGTGTCGAGCGCACGATAGGTGTCGTCGGCGGTGAACGACTCGTTGTGGGCGTGCCGGTTCCGTACGTCCCGTAGCTCCGAGGCGAAGGACTGTTCGACCCGTGACAAGTCGGATTGGAAGACCCGCCACTCCTCGGTCAGCACCCGCAGCACGACGGCGGGGTCGTCCTTCGACATGGGCTGGTGCCGGCCATGCTTCGCGTCATCCCGCGCCTGCAGCAACCGGATCCAGTCGCCGCCCCCCTGGGCCGCCGCCTCGCTCATACGTGGGTCGACGAAGGGCAGCGCCCCCTGGGCCAGCAGTTCCAAGGCTTTGCCGACCCGATCCCGGTTGCTCAACGTCGCCACAGACAGCCCCTCAGTTCGTCATCGTGTTGCCGAGGTGGAGGCCGAGATAGCCGATGTAGATCCGCCCCCCCGCAGCGTGGTGGTAGTAGTGCATTCGCGGACTCGCCATGCCGATGCGCCCTAGTTTGATGTGCGGGTTCATGTCGACCGCTCCGGAGGTATCGACTTCTCGCGGCACGGGGAACCTGCGAGAGCCCCCGAACTGGATTTGGGTGCGTCCAGTCTCGTTCTGGGCGGACTTGGAGGGCGAGAACCCCCGGTAGCCGTTGGGGGTTCGCTGGACATAGTCATGGAAGCTGCCGCTGAAGTCGCCCGCACCAACCGCCCGGAGGTAGTCGCGCATCGCCTCGACGGCCTCCCATGCGGTGCGTGCACAAGGCCCGAAGTCTCGGAGCGCGACTTCCTCGACGTCCTTGTCGGACCCGGTGAACACGATGAGGCCGGCCGGGTCCTTCAAGGGCTCGACCAGGTCCGTAACCGTCTCGGGTGCTGTGATCAGCGGCGCGATGGCCACGGAATCGTCGTACTGGCCTGCATCTCGCAGTTTCGCCCGCAGCCATCGAGTCTCAGCCATGGCGTTGGTGGCCTCGGTGTCAGCGATGCCCAGATCGAGGGTGAGCTCCTCATTGACGGCGAGGACTCGCTTGTTCTCGTCTTCGAGGCGCTCCACCTCAGCCTGGAGCTCCTCCAGGCGGCGTCGCATGCGGGCCAGCGCCGAGTCGTCGAGTCGACGTCGCGCCGCTAGTTCCTCCCATGACTCTGGCGCGAGAGGGTCGACGCCCAGAACCGCCCGGGCTTGGTCCAGGCGCTCCAGGTACGCCTCAAACTGGGCGGCCAGAGCGTCGACGTTGGTGTCGATGTTTCGCGGTAGCGGTCCGAGAGTTTCCTGCTTGCTGGTTTGCAGTACTTCATCAACTGCCGCCTCGGCTCCGGCCAGCGACTCAACGAGCTCACTGTCGGCCAGTCGACGAAAGTCCCTGTGGACCTTGAGCACATCCGGGGGGGTGGATGCCTCGCTTGCAAGGCTTCGAGCGATGCCCCCAAGAAGGGCGACAAGGCGTCGGTCCGGCCAGCGTCCGAGCGTTCCGGGCGTGAGATACCGATGACGCAGAGCGTCCCGAGGATCGCCTAACTCGACCCCGGGCAAGAACGTTCGCACGGTCCACGGATTCAGCGCGTGCGTACCGAGGAGAAGGTTGACGGCTCCGAGCGCGTCGGGCCGCAGGACGACGACTTGAGCGAGTCCGTAGGTCTCTCTCGCCCACAGTGCCGTCTTGCGGGTGAATGCGTCGAACAGCCCGACGTCGTCTCCTCCGGCCGCGACGAACACGGGCGCGCGCCGGACCGGGTTCGCTAGGAGCGTCATGAGCCGATCGGAGTCATCGGGTCCCCACACCTGTGGGTGGTCGACGAACTCAAGACCTGAGTCGCCGAGGTGAAGGGCCTGCATGAGGTACTTCGCGAGCCGGGGTACGGCGACGAACTCCCCCTCGGAGTTCGAGACTGTGACTTCCACCCAGCCCTGAGCTGACGCCAGGAGAGTCGAACGGTAGTCCCCGTCCTCCTTTCGCTCCAACAGCTCAGCCAGCACGTCGTGCCCGTGATCCCGCTGGTGGTAACGGATCCGGAAGTCCCGCTGCTCGTCGCTGAAGTCGTTGTCGTGCGCCAGGTCGATGTCGATCTTGCGCTCGCGCAGCCAGTCGCCGAGTTGCCCGATCGCGTCCAGAACCGGGTCTCGCCCATCCAGGCACCGCATGACCGAGTGGTAGTCCTGCCACGAGGCGGCCGAGTCCGTGTCGCTAGAAACCATTGAGATCACTCGCCTGCCTCGTCGAAGGTCAGCGCGGCTTGGGTGGGGGCTGGCCCGCGGGTAGCGGACGCCCGCGCGGCATGGTCGAGGTCGTTCCACGAGGTGCCCAGCCCGTTGAACAACAGGGCTGACTGGGTCCAGCCCCGCCGCTCGCACACGTTGTAGAGCAGGTAGGCGAGCTGCTTGCAGGCGTCGAGGTCGAGCCGCTGCCCGACCGCCGTCATCAGCGCGGCCGCGGCACCACCGCCCTGCGCGCTCAGCGTCTTGGCCAGGTGCAGGGTCGCCTCCCAGACGCTTGTCCGTTCATCGGTGAGCGGATCCCACGCCGCCGGCAGATCGTCGGGCGCGATGAGCCGGGCCTTGCCGGCGACCGCCCGGAACACCCCACCTCGCTGCAGCCCATCGACCGAGGTGTTCGTCGCCCGACTGAGCGTGTCGGCGGTGCCCGCTTCGGCCTCGTCCCAGCCGTACTGGCCGAACCACTTGACGCAGAACCTCGTGTCGGTGTCGAAGTCGCCTTCTTCCTCGCTGAGCGTTTCGTCGAGCACCTGGTTGATCAGGGCCAGCGCGGTGCGCACCGTCATCTGCGAGCCGTCCGCCTCGACGACCCGGGAGTATGCCGTGAAGACCCGCATCCCCGGCCCGATCGCCGCCTGCGCGAGGTCCACCGGCGCGATGCTGCCTTGCTGGAGCAGTCGCAATGCCCCGGGCAGCTCGGCCTTGAGCGCCGCGATGAAACCCCGTCGAGTCGTCGCCTCGGCATGCTCCGGACGCGGCCGACAGGCCAGGACGACCGAGGACGCAAGAGCGTTGGTGCCGATCCCGATCGTGCGGCCGGACCGCTCGGTGCGCATCGGCCAGGTCGCTGTCACCATGAGGCCCGCCTCGATGAGGCCGTTGAGCATGGTCTCCCACCCGGTCGAGGCGGTCCCCCCATCGTCCGACTCCGCCTGCTTGAAAGCGTAGAAGATCGTCACCGGGATGCCCGGAGCATGTTGCTCACGGATCCGGGTGAACGTGCGGACGAAGCCCTGCTCGAAGTGCGCTTCCGCCTTGGCCTTGCTGCCCCCGAACCGGTATGGCGTTGCCACGAGCTCCTCGGCCTTGGGGGTGAGCACCGTGGCCGTCACGTCGGGATAGAACGCCCCCAAGGAACGGCGCAGCCAGACGTAGAAGAAATCCGAGAGGTCGGCGTACCCGATGTTGTCGTAGTACGGAGGGTCCGTCGAGACGGCGGCTCCTGGATGCGTGTCGAGAGAGCTGGCGTCCGCTTGGGCACTTCGGGAGGGCGTTGTTGCTGGCAACGATTCGATCACGCGACCCGCCGTGGCCACAGAGATCCCTAAGTCCCCCGCCGCGGCCCCAAAGGGGCTCACCTCCACAAAGTCCCAGGCCATGGGGATCGCCTGTCTTGCGAACAGGTTCCGCGCCTGGTCGCGACCGTTCGACCACGTCACCAGGCTGTTGTTCAGGTCGGCCAATCGCGAAGTGGCCAGTCCGAGGTAGAGGGCGACGGCGTTGGCGTAGGCGATGGCGTCGCCCTCCGAGCGGCCGGCCGTGAGCGCGTCCCCCAGGACGTGCTCACGGGCCTCCCCGACGAGGTCGCTGAACGTCGTCAGCGCCACCAACTGCCGATTCGTGAAGATGTCCGAGAAGTTGGGTAGCCCATAGGCCGGAGGGGAAAACCATCTGGGATTGGTCGGCATGGGGGCATCGGAGATGTTGGCTGGGCGTGCAACGTCGCCCGCCTCAAGCTGACCGGGGTTCGGCGGCAGGTAGATGCGTCGACGGCGTCCCTCGGCGACGATTGCCAGAAGTCGAGCACCCATCCGACCAGCGATGGCCTCCGCCTTGACGTGGGCATCAGTCGTCGTGTCGTGGCAGACCAGGCAGGTGAACTTCGCGCCTCGCCCCTGCTTCGGGGGCGCTGGCGGGCCGATCTTGTCGACACGAATTTCGAAGTCGACGTGTTTGCCGGTCACCACGGGCTGGATCCACGTGGGACGGTCCTGCTTCTTCGACAGCCACCACGTGCTGACCAGCGGGACCTCCGCACCGCACGCGGGGTTGGGGCAGGTGACGGTGCGCGCCCAGATCCAGGCGATGACGTTTGCCGTGGACCCATCCGGCAGGGTCGCCTTCGGGTAGAGATGGCCGATCCGCTTCTCCGCCTCGTCGCGCATCCACGCGCCATACCTGCGCACGTCCTCGGCAAGGCCGGTCGCCCTCGGCCAATGCGCCACATCCTGACCCGCGTCGGGGTGCACCGGGGGCTGCCCTGCGTACCTCGGGGGGATCTCGATGAGCGCCTTGTTGATGAGCACGGCAACCGGGTTCAGGTCGGAGGCGTGCGCCTCCAGCCCGAGGCGCTGTGCCTCCAGCGGGATCGACCCGCCGCCGGCGAACGGGTCCAGGATGGGGGGCGGGTTGCCATCCGTGGACTTGAGGATCTCGGCGTGTGCCTGAGCGAGCAGCCTCTCGTCGGTGCTGTTCTCCCAGACGACCAGCCGCTCGATGAGCTCGAAGAGGCGCTTGCGCTCGGCATCCTGCGCGGCCTGGGTGGGGAACAGCTCCGGCCGGGCCGACGGGTCGTCGACGAGCTGGGCGAAGAGCACGGCCCGGGCTGCGGCCAACGGCCGACGGGCCCACCACAGGTGCAGCGTGGAGGGGTGTCCGTGGCGGATCGACTTCTCCCGGGCCGACTCGCGGTTGATCGCCTCCAGCGGCAGGGCGACCTCGATGAGCTTGCGACGGACGGGTTCAGTCATCGAGATCGAGCTCCTCTTGAGGTGCGGGTGCGGCTCGGCGACGCTTCGCCTGACGCGGGAACTTCGGGCCGGGACCATAGGTGACGCTGGGCCCGCGCGTGGCCTTGCTCGTCTTGATGAGCACCCCTCGCGCCAGCAGATCGGCCAGGATGGCCGAGGCAGAAGTCTGGTTGACGTCGAGGATGCTTCGGACCAGCCGCCCGGTCACTTGACCGGTTTCGGCGACGATGTCGACCACCTTGCGGTCGGTCTCGTCTCCGGTTCGTTGACGATAGGCCACCGCTGGGCCCAGCGCCGCGACGACTGGACCACGCAGCCGGAACGTGCCGAACTGGTGGGTCGCGGTGTTGCGGGTCTGATCGAGCAGACCCACGTCGTCGCTGCGCAGGTGACGCAGGATGGTCTCGACCTCCTCTTGGTTCCGCTGGAGCAGCGGCGCGAGGCGTTTGGCCGTGACCGTCCGGTTGGTGAGCAAGGTGAGCAGGACGAGCAGTGTGTCCGGGTCGCGGCGGTGCCGCTCGGGCAGGGTCGCGACGAACTTCGTGACCCACGTGTTGGGCGCGCCGCCGTTGAGGCTGACGGTGACCCGGGATCCATCCGTGGTGAAGATCGGTGGCTGATGGCCAACACCGGTCATCGCGGCGTACATCCGGTCCACTCCCACGCCGGCCGCTTCGGCGAGGCTCAGAGCCCGGATCGCTGCGGTCAGGGCGGGGTTGCGGCTGCGTGACGAGACGGTCAAGACGTTTGCCGGCGTCACGCCGGTGACGAAGTCGCCGGGTGAGGTCACGGCCAGACGCGTGGGGGAGTGCTCGACCTGGATCGGTGCGGCCAAGGTGTAGTCGCGGTGCATGAACGCGTTGACCACGGCCTCGCGAACAGCTTCGTCAGGGAGGTCCGCGATGAAGAGCTGGGTGCCCGATGGCAGGAGGATCGGGGTGCGGTCGAGCCGGTTGTCGATGAGCTCAAGGGTCCTGAGCAGGACGACCAACGCCGGCCCGGTCAGCGTCTCGTTGGATATCAGATCACCCGACCGGGTCCGGCGATGCG
>JBPOIZ010000007.1:0-16301 GCA_052034115.1 Actinomycetota bacterium | reverse complement strand
CCCGACCGGAGCCTGGTGTCGATC
The DNA here is from genome assembly GCA_052034115.1 of Actinomycetota bacterium. GTDB lineage: Bacteria > Actinomycetota > Actinomycetes > Actinomycetales > Dermatophilaceae > Lutibacillus. The sequence goes on along the minus strand of JBPOIZ010000007.1, from coordinate 16,277 downwards.
CTCGACACCGACCTGACCTCCGGCACCCTGTCGCTCTTCCGGGTCGGAACCGGTGAGCCGGTGGCGGTTCCCGGCGCCTCGGCCGGCGACGATGGCCGACTCCAGCTCGGCGAGACGGGCTCGTGCGCGATGAGCTGGCAGGGCGCGGTCCCGGCCTACTTCACCAGCATCTACTCCGCCGGTGACTCGGCACAGCGGCTCGTCGTCGCCGGTGGCTCGTCGCCCCTGGTCGTGGTCGACCCCTACCTCGGCTCGACCTGCCTGACTCTTGCGCCCTCGGCGCTCGGGGGGTCGGCGACCTGGACCCCGTTTGGACGAAGCGAAGCCCTGCTCAGCTGGTGGTGGCAGGAGGTCCTGGCCGCTCTCGTTCTGCTCTCGGTGGCCGTCTGGTTCCGGCGGTGGTGGTCGCGGCGCAGGGGGTGGGTGCCCGCCGAGCGCGTGTCCCTGCGGGAGGGTTTCCAGGCGGGGCGTCGCCGGGTCAATCGTCGGCAACGGATCGCCGAATGGGTCGCGCTGGTCGCGGTCGGGTTGCTCCTGGCGGGCACCGCCATACCGTGGATCGCCGACCGGGTGAGCGCCCCGGACGGCTACCCGCAGCGGATCGGTGCGAACTGGGGCATCGGCGTAACCCCGTCCGTCGAGGAACCGCTGGCGGGCCTGCTGCTGGCCAAGGACGACACCCAGGTCGGCACCTCCACCAACTGGTACTCGGTGACTCCGGACGGGGGGCTGGCCCGACTGACCGACCCGGAGTCTTCCGGGGGCCGGCCGCCGGCGATCTCGCCGGACGGGTCGACGATCGCACATCTGCTGGGCAACCAGATGGGGATCCAGCGGGTCGACGGCACCATGTCACGGACGGTCCCGGCCATGACGGGCCAGATGAGCGAACCGCCCAGCCTCGACCTCCCGGCCGGCACCGACCCGCCGCGCTGGGCGCCGGACTCGCAACGGGTCGCACTCCAGGGCCAGAAGGCGGACGGAGCCGCGTTCTTGTGGGTCTTCGACGTGCGAGGCGCCGAACGGCAGGTGCGGCTCGGCTCGGACGCTCGCTACCGGCTGGTCGGCTGGACGGACTCGGCCAACGCGGTCGTCGTCGCCGGAGCCGAGGACGGCTCCGGTCCACAGTCCATCCTCGGCATCGACGTCAGCGACGCCTCGGCCGCACGCACCACACTCGCCGTCCTCGGCGCCGCCGATCTGCTGTCGGGCAGCTCACCGTCGGTCTCCCCGGACGGTCAGTGGCTCGAGGCGTCCGCCGCTGCGGTGGGGGTCGGCGAGGCCGGCCGGGCTTTGGTGCCCCTCGACGGGACGGTGGGGACCGGTGACAACTCCGGGGGCATCACGGTGAACGATGTCGAGCGCCACGTTGCCGTGAACTGCCCTGTCGCATGGTCGGCGACGGGTCCGGTCTACACCCAGCTCGGACCGGACGCGCGGCCGTATGTCGGCGCGTGGACCTCGCTGGACCCGCTCGTCGCCCTCGACGGCGCGGTGCAGCCGCAGTGCCTCATCCTCAGCACGGCCGCGCTCGACGCCGGGCCTCGGTGGACCCCCTTCGGCACCCTCGACACCTGGCTCGTGTGGAACGTGCGCTGGGTGCTGCTGGCTATCGTGCTCGGCGCGTGGGTCGGCTGGCTCGCGGTGCGCGACCCGCAGCCGGATGCGTCCTGAGCGCCGCCGCACGGGCACTCAGGTCAGCGAGTCGAGAGGGCGCACGGTGAGCATCTGTTCGGCGCGCCCGCAGGGACCGAGGACGTCGTGCAGCCACGACGAGGTGAGCCCGAGGCCCGTGGTGCCAATGGCGACCGTCGTGTCGAAGCCGACCCACCCCGGCTGCGGCTGGCGCCACATGTCGATGGTCAGGTCCACGTTGGGGAAGGCCCACTCGCGCGGGTCCGCGCGCATCGCGACCCCGTTGGCGGTATCGACCAGCATGGTGAACGACGCCACCGGCCCGGTCACCACTCCCTCGATGAGCGGGTACGGCGTGCGTAACCACATCCGGCCCCGGCCCAGGCGTCGCTCGGGGTCGGCTCGGAACTGCGCAGCGGCGATGTAGCCGCCCTCCCACGAGGTGGCGCCGTCCCAGATGGGCCAGGTGTCGGGGGTCGGCAGAGCGGGGATCTCGGCGCCGGCCACCGCGGCGGTGTCGTGCCGGGCCAACCGCCAGCCCCGCGCGGTCACCACGTCGCGTCCCCGGACGGTGGCCGTCGCCTGCAGCAATTCGATCGTTCGCCCAGGCCGGATGGTCTCCACGCGGACGGTGGTCGACGCCAGCGGGATCATCCCCAGGATGTCCACCCCGATGCGGCACAACTGCAGGTCGGGACTGGGGTCGTGCTGTTCGAGGGCGTGCGTCAGCAGGCCGACGAGCGGCGAGACATGCTGCTCGGTCGATCGCCAGGCGCCTTGGACATGAATGCTGGGCTCATAGGTGTCCGCGCCGGTGGGGATGAAGTAGCTGCTCGCCGCGGGTGACGCCATACCGGTCATGCTAGGAGGGTCCCCGCCGTGTCGTCCGCACCGTGCCACAGTGAGGTATGACTCCAGAGCTTCGTCATCCCGACCTGCCCGGCTGGGTCGGGATGCCCTTTGCGGCCGCGGGCCACACCTTCGATGTCTACCGCAAGGGTGCCGGCCCCGGGGTCATCGTCATACCGGAGGTGCCGGGCCCGACGAAGGCAGTCATTTCCTTTGCCGAGGAGGTCGTCGACAGCGGGTTCACCGTGGCGCTGACCCATGTGTTCGGGGAGATCGGCACCGACTTCTCGGCGGCCCGTGCCGGCCGGATGCTGGCCCGGCTGTGCCTGCGCGCCGAGTTCACCAAGCTCGCGACCCAGGTGACGGCCCCCTTGGCTCCATGGCTGCGGGCCCTGTCGGCGCAGCTGCACGAGGACTGCGCCGGGCCCGGTGTCGGGGTCGTAGGGATGTGCTTCACCGGCGGGTTCGCGTTGGCGGCGATGGTCCACCCGTCCGTGGCGGCCCCGGTGCTGTCCCAGCCGTCGGTGCCCTTGCCGTTCGGGCCGCGCCGCGCCCGCGATATCAATCTCTCGCCCGAGGACCTCGTCGCCGTCCAGGATCGGGTGGCGGCAGGCTGCCCGATTCTCGGGTTGCGCTTCGAGGACGACCCATTGGTCGGTCGACGATTCGACACCTACCGCGAGGCGTTCGGGTCGGGCTTCCGGCCGGTCGAGTTCCCCGGCCGGAAGCACTCGGTGCTGACCACCGATCGGCAGGAGCGTGGGGTCCAGGCCGTGCTCGACTTCCTGCACGAGCGCCTCGACGGCTGAACGCGCAGTCATCCTCCACTCGACGCGTTCTGGGGGGGGTGTCGCGCGAGCGGCGAGTCCGCTGGAACACCGGCGACCGCTACGACGTTCACCCCACGGACACAGACCCGTCTGGAGGTGATCGCATGCCGCGCCGGTTCGCGCAGTTGAGATCATCGTGGTCTGCCGGGTGGCCGGTTCTCGGTCTGCTCGGAGTCCTGTCGTGGGCCATCACGATGTCCGCACCGGGGCAGGGCGGGTTCGCCCCCGCCCTGCTCGCGGCGCTGCTGTTGCTCGCGGTCGTCGGCGCGGTAGCCGTCGTCCACGTTCACCAGCAGCCGCGCCCGGTGCGAATCCGGACCGAGATCGCCCCGTCGCGTCGCCGCCAGGCCGACCCCGACGCCGCTGGCCACATTCGTCCCCGAGCACCAGGGCCCGGCTGCTCCTGAGCGGCCCCTTCGGAAACGGCCAGGCTCGCCCAGGAGCACTCCGCCCTGTCGAGCCCAGCCATTCGGAGGACCCGTGCCTGCTGTCGTCATACCCACGTTCGCCCCCGCCGCGTCCGCGGCACCGCCCACGCTGAACTCTCCCATCGAGCCCTTCGAGACGATGGTCGCCGCCGTCCTGGCCAAGGCCCACGAGACCCTGACGGCCATCCTCTCGACCGCCTCGGCCTCGGCGCTGTGGGTGGGTGCCATCGTCGCTCTCGTGGTCGTGGTGCGGACGGCGCTGCTACCGTTCGTGGCCCGGCAGGTGCTCGTCGCGCACGCCTACACCCGCGCACAGCCGGAGCTGGCGGCGCTGTCGGCCCAGCTCGCCGACCGTGGTGGCACCTCAGACCCGGACGCGCTGCGCGCCCATCTTGTCGAAGTCCGCGCGATCCGGGACAAGCACGGCGTCCGGCGATTCACCTGGGTGGGCATGGTCCTGCAGGCACTGCTGCTCTATGCGCTCTATCGCGTCCTCGCCGCCGTCGCTGCGGGCCAGAGTGTGGGCTCGATGACCGACACCTTGGTCGAGTCGGCGCGATCCACGACGGTTGCCGGCGTGGGCCTGGCGGACACCCTGCCCGGCCTGCTGGGCGGCTCGGCCAGCGGGCCGGCAGCCGTGCTCATCACCCTGGTCGCGGTCACCGCCGCCGTCACCTACGCCACGCAGCGCTGGCTCGTCCTACCCAACCTCGCCGAGTCGGCCACGACAGGTCCGCTCGGCTCGGTGCAACGATTCCTGCCGGCGCTGGCCGCCGCCGGTCTGTTCGTCGGTGGCCTGGCCCTGCCCGCGGGGGTGCTCCTCTACTGGGCGGTCAGCGCCGTGTGGACCGCAGGCCAACAAGCGGTCATCACCCGATGGTGGCCGACGCCGACCTCGAGCGCAGCCTCCCGCTGGCAGCCCCGCAGCGCGTAGCGTCGCCGCCATGGAGGCACTTCCAGCGGAGGTCGTCGAGCTGGCTGCGACCTGTCAACGCGTCTGCGTCCTCACCGGCGCCGGTATGTCGGCCGAGTCCGGCATACCGACCTTCCGCGGCGGCGACGGCGGGCTGTGGAGCCGCTTCGACCCGAGTCGGCTGGCCACGCCGGAGGCGTGGCGACGGGACCGGCCGCTGGTGTGGGCGTGGTACCTGTGGCGCGTCGGGATGGTGCAGCGGGCCGCCCCGCACGCCGGGCACTGGGCGCTCGGAGCCTGGTCGCGCCGACCAGGAGTCGCGCTGAGCGTGGTGACGCAGAACGTGGACAACCTCCACGAGCGCGCGGGATGCCCGGAGGTGGTCCACGTCCACGGACGTCTGCTTGCCTTCCGGTGCGACACGTGCGGCGTCGCACCGCCGGAGCCGCCGATGCCGCCGCCACAACCGACCGAGCGGATCGCCCCGCCGCGGTGCACCCGGTGCCAGGTGGGGTGGATCCGACCCGGGGTGGTGTGGTTCGGGGAGCCGTTGGACCCGTGGACGCTCCACGCATCCGTGGCGGCGGTGCAGGGCGCGCAGCTGACCCTCGTCGTGGGGACCTCCGGCATCGTCTATCCGGCGGCGGCGTTGCCTGGGGTGGCCCGCGACGCCGGGTCGGTCGTCGTCGAGGTGAATCCAGAACCGACCGAGATCTCCGGTATGGCGCACCACGTCATCCGGTCGACCGCGGCCTTGGCCCTGCCGGCGCTGATCGGCCTACCGGGCTGATCGCACGACGGGGGAGCCCCCCGAGCACCAGGCTCAGGGGGCTCCCCCGTCGCGGCCGTCCGCGGTGCGGAAGGCGCGACGTCAGCGAGTGTCGCTGCCGCCATACCCGGCCGAACGGCCCGCCTCGAGGCGAGCGACCGGCACACGGAATGGCGAGCAGGACACGTAGTCGAGACCGACCTCGTTGAAGAAGTGGATCGAGGCCGGGTCGCCACCGTGCTCGCCACAGACGCCGAGCTTGAGGGTGGGGCGGGTCCGCCGGCCCTTGGCGACGGCGATCTTGACCATCTGGCCGACGCCCTCGGTGTCGAGCGACTCGAACGGCGACTCCTTGAAGATGCCCTTGTCGAGGTAGTGACCGAAGAAGGCCGCCTCGACGTCGTCGCGGGAGAAGCCCCACGTCGTCTGGGTCAGGTCGTTGGTGCCGAAGGAGAAGAACTCGGCTGCCTCGGCGATGAGGTCGGCGGTCAGGGCCGCGCGCGGCAGCTCGATCATCGTCCCCACCATCGGGGTCAGGTCGACGCCGGTGGACTCGGAGACCTCCTTGGCCACCACCAGGACCTCCTCGCGGATGCTCTCGAGCTCCTGGACGGCACCGACGAGCGGGACCATGATCTCCGGACGCGGGTTCCCGCCGGCCTTGATCCGCTCGGCCGCGGCCTCAAGGATCGCGCGGGCCTGCATGGCGAACAGGCCGTTGATGACCAGGCCGAGCCGGACCCCGCGCAGACCGAGCATGGGGTTGGACTCGTGCAGCCGACGGACCGCCTCGAGCAGCCGCAGGTCCTCGGCGCGGGGGTGGGCCTGGGCGTCCGCGACGGCGACGCGCACCGACAGCTCGGTGATGTCCGGGAGGAACTCGTGCAACGGCGGGTCGAGCAGCCGGATGGTCACCGGAAGGCCGTCCATCGCCTCGAGGATCTCGACGAAGTCCTGGCGCTGCATGGGGAGCAGCTCGTCCAGGGCGGCCTGGCGCTCCTCCTCGGTCAGGGCGAGGATGAGCCGCTCGACCATGGCCCGACGGTCGCCGAGGAACATGTGCTCGGTGCGGCACAGGCCGACGCCAACGGCGCCGAATCGACGGGCCCGGGCGCAGTCCTCACCGTTGTCGGCGTTGGCCCGAACCTTCATCCGGGCCTGCTCGTCGGCGGTCTGCATGATCCGGTCGACGGCCGCGACGAGCTCGCCGCCGTCGCTGGCCGAGATCGTGCCCTCGAAGTACTGGACGACCGGAGATGCCGCCACCGGCACCTCGCCGATGTAGACGGCGCCGGAGCTGCCGTCGATCGAGATGACCTCGCCCTCCTTGACGATGCGCCCGTCGGAGCACGTCATCTGGCGACGCTTGGTGTCGACGTTGAGCGAGTCGGCGCCGCAGACGCAGGTCTTGCCCATGCCGCGGGCGACAACCGCCGCGTGCGAGGTCTTGCCGCCGCGGCTGGTGAGGATGCCCTGCGCGGCGATCATTCCGTGCAGATCGTCGGGGTTGGTCTCGCGCCGCACCAGGATGACCCGCTCGCCGGTGCGGGCCAGCGCCTCGGCGGTGTCGGAGTCGAAGACTGCCTTGCCGACGGCCGCGCCGGGCGAGGCGTTCATGCCGTTGGCGATGAGGGTCTTGTCCACCGAGTCGTCGAAGCGGGGGAACATCAACTGCGCGAGCTGCGCACCGTTGACGCGCTGGATCGCCTCGGCTCCGGTGATCACGCCCTCGTCGATGAGCTGGGTCGCGATGCGGAACGCTGCCTGCGCTGTGCGCTTGCCGACGCGGGTCTGGAGCATCCACAGCTTGCCGCGCTCGATGGTGAACTCGATGTCGCACAGGTCCTGATAGTGCGCCTCGAGCCGGTGCATGATGTCGAGGAGCTGGTCGTAGGACTTCTTGTCGATGCCCTCCAAGGCAGCCAGTGGCAAGGTGTTGCGGATGCCGGCGACGACATCCTCGCCCTGGGCGTTCTCGAGGTAGTCGCCATACACGCCCTTGGCGCCGGTGGCGGGGTCGCGCGTGAAGGCGACGCCGGTGCCGGAGCCCTCGCCGTAGTTGCCGAAGACCATGGTGCAGACGTTGACCGCGGTGCCCAGGTCGGCCGGGATGCGCTCCTGGCGGCGGTAGAGGATGGCCCGGTCGGCGTTCCACGAGCGGAACACCGCCTCGACAGCCATGTCGAGCTGGGTGCGCGGGTCCTGGGGGAACGGGCTGCCGGATTCGCGCTCGACGATCCCCTTGAACGTCTCGACCAGACCCGCGAGGTCCTCGGCGGTCAGGTCGACGTCGGCGGTGACGCCCTTGGCGTGCTTCAACTCGTCGATGGCGTGCTCGAAGAGCTCACCGTCGAGACCGAGGACGGTCTTGCCGAACATCTGGATGAGCCGGCGGTAGGAGTCCTGGGCGAACCGGTCATTGCCCGAGGTGGCGGCCAGGCCCTCGATGGAAACGTCGTTGAGACCGATGTTGAGAACGGTCTCCATCATGCCCGGCATGGAGAACTTCGCGCCGGAGCGGACCGAGACCAGCAGCGGGTCGTCGTGGTCGCCGAGGGTGCGTCCCATGACCTGCTCGAGCGCCTTCAGGTATGCCGTGACCTGGTCGGAGAGCTCGGCCGGGGAGGAGCCGTGGGCGAGATAGGCCTTGCACGCCTCGGTGGTGATGGTGAACCCGGGCGGGACCGGCAGCCCCATCCGGGTCATCTCGGCGAGGTTGGCACCCTTGCCGCCGAGGAGGTCCTTCATGTCCTTGTTGCCCTCGGTGAAGTCATAGACGAACTTCGGCATCGTCGCTCTTGTCTCCTCGCGTATCGATTGGATGGCGCCCGCGCTTGGCCCTGCCCTCGGCAGTGAGGCGTGAATCACTGCGACGCTATGCCCACGGGGGCAAAGACGGCAAAGGACCTTCGCCCCTCGGACGCGGTGGTGATGTCCACACGCGCGGGTCGACCCCTGCTCGGCATACCGCCGGCGACCGCCGCTGAGGGACGCAAAGGGGGAGCGGACGACCGGCGGTCATTGGCATACTTCCCCGACGTGGGCTACCTCGACGTCAACGCCGTCAGCGTGGTCCTCCCCGACGGCCGCCCGGTGCTCGACGAGGTGAACCTCCGGGTCGGTGAGGGCGCCCGGGTGGCCCTGGTCGGCCCGAACGGCGCCGGCAAGACCACCCTGGTGAAGGTCGTCAGCGGGGACCTCGCACCGGCCTCCGGAGCGGTGACCGGGGCCGGCGGCCTCGGAGTCATGCGGCAGTTCGTCGGGTCGGTGCGCGACGACTCCACCGTGCGGGACCTGCTCGTCTCGGTTGCGCCAGCGGCCGTGCAGTTGGCCGCCGCCGAGGTGACCCGGACCGAGCTGCACATGATGGAGCGCGACGAGGAGGCCGACCAACTGGCCTACGCCCAGGCTCTCGTCGACTGGGCGGACGTCGGTGGGTACGAATGGGAGACGACGTGGGACATGTGCACGGTCTCCGCTCTCGGGGTGCCATACGAGCGGGCGCAGTATCGCGGGCTCCGGACCCTGTCCGGTGGGGAGCAGAAGCGGCTCGTCCTGGAGGCCCTGTTACGCGGCCCCGATGAGGTGCTGCTGCTCGACGAGCCCGACAACTACCTCGACGTCCCGGCCAAACGCTGGCTCGAGGAACGCCTCGTCGAGTCGGGCAAGACGGTCCTGTTCGTCTCGCACGACCGCGAGCTGCTCGCCCGGGTCGCGACCCGGATCGCCACGCTCGAGCCCAGTGCGGCCGGGTCGCGGCTGTGGGTGCATCCGGGCGGGTTCTCGACCTATCACCAGGCCCGGATCGACCGGAATGAACGGCTGGAAGAGCAGCGGCGCCGGTGGGACGAGGAGCACGCCAAACTGCGCGCCCTGATGCTCATGTACAAGCAGAAGGCGGCCTACAACTCCGACATGGCGGCGCGCTATCAGGCGGCGACAACCCGACTCGCCCGGTTCGAGGAGGCCGGTCCGCCGGAGGCGGTGCCCGTCCCGCAGCGTCTGCGGATGCGGCTTTCCGGCGGCCGAACCGCTAAGCGGGCGGTCATCGCCGAAGGATTGGAGCTCACCGGGCTGATGCGGCCGTTCGACACCGAGATCTGGTATGGCGATCGCGTCGCGGTGCTCGGCTCGAACGGGTCGGGCAAGTCGCACTTCCTGCGCCTGCTCGCGCTGGGGGGGTCCGACCCCGATGTCGAGCACGCTCCCGTTGGGGAGGTCCGGCCCGACCCGGTGGCGCACACCGGCCGGGTGCGGCTCGGCGCGCGGGTCCGGCCGGGGTGGTTCGCCCAGACCCACGACCACGCCTCGCTCATGGGTCGCACCTTGCTGGAGATCCTGCACCGTGGCGACGACCATCGTCCCGGCAGGCCTCGGGACGAGGCGTCGCGCGCGCTCGATCGCTACGGGCTGGCCCGGGCCGGCGAACAGACCTTCGACAACCTGTCGGGCGGGCAACAGGCGCGGTTCCAGATCCTGCTCCTCGAGCTGTCCGGCGCCACGATGCTGCTGCTCGACGAGCCCACCGACAACCTGGACCTGTCCTCGGCGGAGGCACTGGAGGAGGCGCTGGACGCCTTCGAGGGCACCGTCTTGGCGGTGACCCACGACCGCTGGTTCGCTCGCCGGTTCGACCGGTTCCTCGTCTTCGGTGCCGACGGCGAGGTCTACGAGGCCGATGAGCCGGTGTGGGACGAACGCCGGGTCCGCAGGGCTCGGTGACCCTTCACCCGATGTCGCGGCGGCGGTAGCCGGCGAAGCCGGCCGCGATGAGGACCGCTGCGATGGCGGCCAGAACCCCCAGCCCCCGGTATGACGGGTCGGGTGCTTTGACGGTCGGCACGTGCCACAGCGGACTGATGCCGAGGATCCAGTCCCAGAGCCGGAAGAGCGGCCCGAGGATCGTCAGGGCGAAGGTCGCGACGATGGCCATCCAGGGCGCCAACCGGGCGTGCGGATTGACACCGACGACGAGCACGCCGATGCCGATGAGCAGCCAGACGGCGGGGATCTCGGCGATGGCCTGCACGACGATGTCCCACACCGACAGGCCGACGTCCTGTCGGGTCGCGACGAGAGCAATGGCCAGGCCACCGACAAGCATCAGCAGTGCGGAGCCGAGCAGCGCCATGACCACCGTGCTGGCGTAGGCGCGGGCCCGGGACACCGCCGCGCCGAGGATGGGCTCGACCCGATGCTCGAGCTCCTCGGCATACCAGCGCATGACCGCCTGCACGCCGGCGAGCGCAGCGAGGATGGCCAGGATCCGCAAGAGCATCGCGAGGAACTCGGCGGTCAGCGACGCCTCGGAGACCTTCCCGGCGGCGATGACGATGGCGATCGACGGGTTCTTCGCGAAGACGTCACCCAGTGAGGTGGCCAGGAAGCCGAAGACCGAGCCGACGACGACGAAGGCCAGCATCCAGGTCACCAGCGGACCGCCGTGGAGGCGCCGGGCGAGTCGCACCAGCGGCACCAAGCGGGCGCCCCGCGCCGGGCCGGCGCGAGGCGGGACGATGCCCAGCCCGAAGTCCCGTCGGGCCATCAGCGCGATCGCCGCAGCGACGAGGACCACGGCCAGGCCGACGCACGCGAGGAGCCACCACAGGTTGCGCTCCGAGCCGGGGCGCACCTCCTGGGTCCAGCCGAGCGGGGTGATCCAGGACCATTCCTCGTGGCCGAGGGCATCGATCGACCCGCGGACCAGGAAGGTCGCACCGAGCACCCCGACGGCGATGGTGTTGGCGGTGCGGGCGTCCGAGGCGATCTGTGCGGCGACCGCGCCCAGCCCCGCACCCATCCAGGCCGAGGCGGCGAAGGTGGCCGAGATCGTCAGCGCGGCCCGCCAGTCGCTGCCCATGAGCGTGGTCAGCAGGGTCGAGACGACGAGCAGGGCCAGGCTCGCGACGACGGCCAGCGCCACGGCGACCATGAGCCGGGTGCGACGAGCCACGACGGCTGAGGCGATCAGCTCGGCTTGCCCGCTGTCCTCGTCCCCGCGGGTGTGCCGTACGACGACGAGGATGGCCATGAGGGCGGCGAAGAACCCGCCCAGCGCCAGCGCGCGCCAGTCGTTGAACCCCTCGGCGCTGGACAGGTCCCGGGCCGGGCCGAAGATCAGCCCGAAGCCGGGGTTCGCGGCGACCGCCATACTCATGCGTTGTTGGCTGGCGGCATCGGGGAACACCCAGGCGAAGGCCAGCACCGAGGAGGCCGACAGTGCGCTGATCAGGACCACCCAGGGGGCGATCTGTTTGCGGTCCTGCAGGGCCGTCGCGTGCAGGAGCGGCCTGAAGCCGTCCATGGTCAGCTCGCCGCGCCGTCGTCGTAGTGGCGGAGGAAAAGGTCTTCCAGAGACGGCGGCGTGACCGTGAGGGCGCTGACGCCGACCCGACTCAGGTAGGTCGTCAGCGCGGTGAGGTAGGTCGGGTCGACCGTGCAGGACAGGTTGAGTCCGTCGGTGCGAAGGTCGCTGACGCCGGGAACGGCGTGCATCTCGGCCGCAGGGGCCAGGGTGCGGGCCACGACGGTGGTCCGGGCATGCGCGCGCATCTGGTCCAGCGTGCCGGTGTCGACGATCCGGCCGTCGCGGATGATGCTGATCCGGTCCGCGAGGGCCTCGACCTCGGTGAGGATGTGGCTGGAGAGCAGGATCGAGCGGCCTCGGGCCTTCTCGGCCGCTATCTCCTCCTGGAACACCGCCTCCATGAGCGGGTCCAGCCCGGAGGTCGGTTCGTCGAGGATGAGCAGCTCGACGTCGGAGGCGAGCGCCGCGACGATGGCCACCTTCTGCCGGTTTCCCTTGGAGTAGCTGCGGCCCTTCTTCGTCGGATCGAGCTCGAAGCGCTCCAGCAGATGGGTCCGGCGGGATTCGTCGAGCCCCCCGCGCAGAGTCCCGAGCAGATCGATCGCCTCGCCCCCGGTCATCCCGGGCCACAGCGCAACGTCGCCGGGCACGTAGGCGAGGCGACGGTGCAGCGCGACGGCGTCACGCCAAGGGTCCCCGCCGAGCAGCTCCACGGTTCCACCGTCGGAGCGCAGCAGCCCCAGGAGCACCCGGATCGTCGTGGACTTGCCGGCCCCGTTCGGGCCGAGCAGCCCGTGGACCTCGCCCTCGGCGACGTCGAGGTCGAGTCCGTCCAGAGCGGTGAACGAGCCGAACCGTTTCGTGAGGCCGGCGATGTGAACGGCGTGCGCCATACCGCAAAGGTATGCCCAACCCGGACGGACCCGACACCAGGTCGGACCCCGCGGACCGTGTGTCCCGTATCCCCGTCCCGCCCGCATCCCACCGGTCCCGCGCATGTCGGCGGGCGCCCGGCTCAGCCAGGCAGGACCGACCCGACCCGCGCGATGACGGCATCGGCCACCGCTCGGGGTGCCCGCTCGGGCAGCCAATGACCCTCATCGAGCTCGACGAAGTCGTAGGGCGCGATGACGTGCTCAGCGGTCAGCTCGGCGGCTCGGCGGCCCAGGAACGGGTCGTGGCGGCCCCAGACGTAGGTGGCCGGGACGCGCACCCGGTGGGCGGCGCCGCGGCTGAGGGGCAGGGCGCGGTACCAGTTGAGGCCCGCGGTCAACGCGCCGGGCTCGCGCATCCGGGCGGCATAGTGCTCGGCCTTCGCGGCCGGCAGGCCGGACTTCCGCAACCCCTGAGCGAAGCCTCGCGGGAGCACCTGTTCGGGCAGCCACGGCACGAGGAACGCCGCCATGTACCACGACCGGCGGGCTTGGCCGAAGGTCTTGAACGCCCGGCTCATCGCGCCGGGGTGTGGCGTCGAGAGCACCGACACGGTTGCCACCCGCTCGGGCACTGACCCGGCGATGCTCCACGCGACCCCGCCGCCCCAGTCGTGACCGACCACGTGGGCTTGGTCGACCCCGGCCGCGTCCAGCAGCGCCACGATGTCGCCGACGAGCAGCGACATGACGTATGCCGCCCGGCCCGCAGGCCGCGCCCCCGGGGAGTAGCCGCGTTGGTCTGGAGCCAGGGTGCGCATCCCGGCCTGGTGGAGCATCGGGGCGACGACGTCCCAACTGGTGCGGTCGACGGGGAACCCGTGGAGCAGGACCACGACCGGGCCGTCAAGGGGCCCTTCGTCGGTGACGTCGAAGGTGAGGTCGTCTCGGGTGAAAGTGGTCAGGCGCGCCATACCTCATGGTGCCATCCGCCCGCCGGGCGGCGACCCGCAGGCGGCGACGCGCCGAGCGGGCATTGCGCAGGTGGCCACGACCGGGCGGCGACGCGCCGGGCGCGGACACGCCGAGCCGCGGGACTGGGGTCCCGACCCGGCGCCGGGTCGGGCCGCCAGGATAGAGGCGACATCGGGCGGGGAAGGGAGCGCTGGTGACGACCAGCATGTCCACAAGCACTGGCTCAGGCGCCGACGCAGGCCTGGAACCAGGTCCGGAACCAGGCCCGGGACCGGGCCTGGGCGAGGGTCCGTCGACAGGTGCGCGTGCGGACTCAGTCCGCATCGGCGTCCTGACCAGTGGCGGTGACGCACAAGGGATGAACGCCGCGGTCCGGGCGGTCGTCCGCACCGCGATCAACCTCGGCGCACAGCCCTACGCCATCACCGAGGGCTACCAAGGGATGGTGGATGGTGGCGACGGCATCCGCCGACTCGGTTGGGACGATGTCGGCAGCATCCTGCACCGTGGCGGGACCGTCATCGGCACCGCCCGGTGCGCCGCGTTCCGGGAGCGGGACGGCCGGCTGACCGCCGCGGCGAACCTCCTCCAGCACGGCATCGACCGGCTGGTCGTCATCGGTGGAGACGGCAGCCTCACCGGGGCGGACACCTTCCGCCACGAATGGCCCGGCCTGCTCGAGGAATTGGTCGCCACTGGACGTCTGGACGCCGAGGTGGCGGCGGCACATCCGGCCTTGATGATCGTCGGCCTGGTCGGCTCGATCGACAACGACCTCGTCGGCTCGGACATGACCATCGGCGCCGACTCGGCGTTGCACCGGATCACCGATGCCATCGACGCCATCGCCAGCACGGCCGCCAGCCATCAACGCAGCTTCGTCGTCGAGGTCATGGGTCGGCACTGCGGCTATCTCCCGCTGATGGCGGGGATCGCTGGCAGCTGCGACTACGTCATCGTGCCGGAGGCCCCGCCCGCGGAGGGCTGGGAGGACCGTATGTGCGAGCTGCTTCGGGCCGGTCGGGCCGCCGGCCGCCGAGAGAGCCTCGTCCTGGTCGCCGAGGGGGCGCAGCGACGCGACGGCACCCCGATCAAGGCCGACGAGGTGCGCCAGATCATTGCCGACCGGCTCCAGGAGGACGCCCGGGTCACCATCCTCGGCCACGTCCAGCGCGGTGGAGCCCCGTCGGCCTTCGACCGGTGGATGAGCACCCTGCTCGGGTATGCGGCGGTGTCTGAGCTGCTCGCGGCCACGGCCGACAGCGAGGCGAAGATCATCGGGGTGCGGGCCGGTGAAGTGGCTGCGGTGCCTATGGTCCAGGCGGTCGCCGACACCCGCGCCGTGGCAGCCGCCGTGGCCGACGGCGACTATCCTGCCGCCGTCGCAGCCCGTGGGCGCTCGTTCGCCGAAATGTTGCGGCTGTTCGAGGTCCTCGCCCTGCCGCCGGCGTTGCGCCATACCGACGCGGAGGCGACCCAACCCGAGGCGACCGGCAAGCGGATCGGCATCCTGCACGCCGGTGGCCTGGCCCCGGGCATGAACACCGCTGCGGCCGTTGCGGTGCGGCTCGGTCTGGCCCGGGGCCACACCATGGTCGGGATCGACGGCAGCTTCGACGGGCTGGCGGCCGGACGGGTGCGCGACCTCGGCTGGGAGGACGTCGACAGCTGGTTCGCCGAGGGCGGCGCGCGGCTCGGCACCCACCGGGTGTTGCCCAGCGCGGATCAGCACTACCACCTGGCCCGGGCCATCGAGGAACACCGCCTCGACGCGTTGCTGCTCATCGGCGGCTTCTCCGGGTATCTCGCCGCTCACCAGCTGACCCAGGAGGCCGGGAGGTTCCCGGCGTTCGGCCTGCCGATCGTCTGCGTCCCCGCGAGCATCGACAACAATCTGCCCGGAAGTGAGCAGTCCATCGGGGCCGATACCGCCCTGAACGCCGCGGTCGAGGCCTTGGACCGGATCAAGCAGTCCGGGTCGGCGACCACCCGCTGCTTCGTGGCCGAGGTCATGGGCAAGTACTGCGGGTACCTTGCGCTGATGACCGGCCTGGCCTCTGGCGCCGAGCGGGTCTACCTGCACGAGGAGGGCCTGACCCTGGCCGATATCGCCGCCGACGTGGAGCGGATGCGGGCCGCGTTCGGCTCCGGCAAGGGCCTCTACCTCGCGGTGCGCAACGAACTGGCCAACGACCACTACACGACCGACGTCCTCGTGCGGATCTTCGAAGAGGAAGGTCGCGGGCTGTTCGACGTCCGTCCCGCAGTCCTCGGCCACATCCAACAGGGCGGAAACCCCAGCCCCTTCGACCGGATCCTGGCCACTCGCCTGGTCGCACACGCCATCGACGAGGTGTGCGCGCAACTCGAGGCCGGCACAGCCACCGGCCGGTATGTCGGCCTCACCGTGGGCGGGATCGCCTCGGCCCCGCTGTCCCACCTGGCCGAGGAGGTCGACCTGGCCGCGCATCGCCCCAAGCAGCAGTGGTGGCTCGGGCTGCGCCCGGTCGTGCGTGCGGTGGCCGACTGTTCGGTCGACGCGGCGGGGGTGTGAGCTCCCCGGGTCCAGGCGGTTGGGGTCTGAGTTCGCCCGGGTCCAGCCGCGGTTATCGACTCCAGCCGCGGTTACTGACATCAGCCGCGGAAAAATCCGCCGCAGAAGGCAGTAACCGCGGACCCTTGGCCGCCCCGGTGCCGCG
>JBPOIZ010000089.1:0-6484 GCA_052034115.1 Actinomycetota bacterium | reverse complement strand
ACCTCGGACCAGCGCAGCGGCGCGGACACCGTGGCCTCCGGGCGTCCGCGGACGGAGTAGGCGCTGGCGATGGTGTGGTCGCGGGCGTTCTGGTTGTAGTCCACGAAGACCGCAGCCGGGTCGCGGTCCTTGCGCCACCATGTCGTGGTCACCTCGTCGGGCAGCCGGCGCTCGACCTCCCGGGCGAAGGCCAACGCCGCCCGCCGCACGTCGGTGAACCCGTGCTCGGGCGCAATCCGCACGTAGACGTGCAGCCCGTTTCCACCGGAGGTCTTCGGCCAGCCCACTGCGCCGAGCGAGTCGAGCACCTCGTGGACCACACCTGCCGCCCGCTGGACCCGCGAGAACGGGCACTGCGGCATCGGGTCGAGGTCGATCCGCCACTCGTCCGGCGTCTCGACATCGGCCCTCCGGCTGTTCCACGGGTGGAACTCCACCGTCGACATCTGCACGGCCCAGACGACATGGGCCAGCTCGGTGACGCACAGCTCGTCGGCGGTGCGGTCGTAGCGCGGGAAATGCACCCGCACCGTGTCCACCCACGGCGGCGCCCCGGACGGAAGCCGCTTCTGGTGCACCTTCGGGCCGGCCAGCCCGGTCGGATAGCGATGGAGCATCGTCGGCCGCTCGCGCAACGCCCGGACGATGCCGTCCCCGACCGCGAGGTAGTACTGCGCCACGTCGAGCTTGGTCAGCCCCAGCTGCGGGAAGTAGACGCGCTCGGGACTGGACAGCCGGACGGTCCGGCCGCCCACCTCCACCTCGACGGGGCTCCCCGCGGCGTCCTTGGCCGCCATGCGGTCACCCTACGCCGCCCCCGCCCCGGCATACGCTGTCCGGTATGACGGCGCTGCCCCTCTTCCCGCTCGGGACCGTCCTCATGCCGGGCGCGGTGCTGCCGCTGGTGGTGTTCGAGGACCGGTATGTCGCGATGCTCCACGACCTGCTCGTCGCGCCGGCCGCCGGACCCGGTGGCCCAGGCGGCGGACCGGGCGGGACGCAGGCAGCAAGCGCCACCAACCCCGCGCAGCTCGCGCCGTCGCAGGCCGCGGTGCACGGCTCGGCTCGATTCGGTGTCGTCGCGCTGCGCCGGGGTCACGAGGTGGGAGCTGACCAGGCCGTCGATCTGCACGAGATCGGCTGTGTCGCCACCATCGAAGCCCTCCAGCTCCTGCCGGGTCCGGGCGGTCCGCGCTACCAGGTGATCGCTCGTGGCGGCCAACGGTTCCGGCTGCACGAGGTGCGTGATGTCGGCACGCCATACCTCGTCGGGACGGTCACGCTTCTCGACGACGGGCGCAGCACCGACCCAGATCCGGGCGCTGAGGCCGAACTGACCGGCCTGACCCAGAGGGTGCGTGCGGCCGCTACGGCATACGGGCAGACCGTGGGCCTGACGGACAGCGACCTGCCACCGGAACCCCACCGCCTGGCCTACGCAGCCGCCGAGCGGGCGGTGCTCGACCTGGACACCCGGCAGGCGATCCTGGCGGCGCCGGACACCGAGACCCGGCTGCGTCGGGTGCTCGACGCCCTGCGCCGCGAGGCGGTGCTCCTGGGGCAGCTGCGTGCCGTCCCGCGGCCGCCGACACCGTCGCCGCCGTCCCCCAACTGAGCGTGCGGGGGTGGCGGGCGATCTTCGGTCGCGCCACACTCGACTATGAGCTCAGGGCAGCACGACGACCCCTTCGCACCGCCCGGTCGGGCCGTCGAGGTCAGCGAGCACATCTACGCCTACGTGCAGCCTGACGGCAGTTGGTGGATCAACAACACCGGGTTCCTTCTCGGGCGTCGCGGGGTGGTCAGCGTCGACGCCTGCGCCACCGAGCGGCGCACCCGCGCCTATCTCGGGGCCATCGCCGAGGTCACCGACCTCCCGGTGCGCACCCTGCTCAACACTCACCACCACGGCGACCACACCTTCGGGAACTACCTCTTCGGGGGGGCCACGATCGTCGGCCACGAGAACGTCCGGCCAGCGCTGGCCGCGTGGGGTCTGCCCCGCGACGCGCCGATCTGGACGCCGGTCGAGTGGGGTGGCATCGAGTTGGCCCCGCCGTTCCTCACCTACCGCGACGAGGTCACCGTGTGGGTCGACGACCTGCAGTGCGTGCTGCGGTATGCCGGGACCCCCGCCCACACGACCAACGACTCCTACCTGTGGGTGCCGGAGCGACGGCTCCTCTTCTCCGGCGACCTCGTCTTCAACGGCGGCACGCCCTTCCTCGTCCAAGGCTCGATCGCCGGAGCGCTGGAGGCTTTGGCGACCCTGCGGGCCCTGGGCGCCGAGACGATCGTGCCCGGTCACGGCCCGGTGTGCGGGCCCGAGGTGCTCGACACCGTGACGTCATACCTGTGGTTCGTCCAGGACCTGGCGCTGCGCGGCCGGGAGGCCGGGCTGACCCCGCTGGACGTCGGCCGGGAGTGTGACCTCGGCGAGTTCGCCGGGCTGCTCGACTCCGAGCGTCTCGTGGGCAACCTGCACCGCGCGTATGCCGAGCTGGACGGCGCCGAGCGGGGCGCGGCCATCGACCTCGGCGCGGCCATCGCCGACATGCTCACCTACAACGGCGGGCGTCCGCTCACCTGTCACGCCTGAGCGCCACCTTCGCCACCGCCAGCGACACCACCGTCCGACACCCGAGAGGAGCACCCGATGCGCTGGGCCAGTTACCGAGGATCACCGGGGGCCGAACGCGTGGGCGTCGTCATCGACGGTCAGATCCGGGCGCTGGAGCGACCGGCGACTCTGCTCGGCCTGCTCGGCCAGGGAGCGACCGCCCTGGCCGAGGCGGCCGCCGTCGCCCGCAAACGTCCCGCCGAGGTCGTCGACCTCGGCGACGTCCGACTCCTACCCCCGGTGCCGCGCCCGCCGTCGGTGCGGGACTTCATGGCCTTCGAGAACCACGTGGTCACCTCGATGGCTGCCTTCGGGCGGACCGTGGACCCCATCTGGTACGAACAGCCGGTCTTCTACTTCACCAACCCCGCGGCCCTGCTCGGAGCTCGCGACGACGTGCCGATCGCGCCAGGCTCGGCCGCGTGGGACTACGAGGTCGAGGTGGCTGCCGTGCTCGGCTCCGGCGGCAGCGACCTGTCCGCCTCCCGCGCCGAGGAGTGCATTGCGGGGTATGTCGTGCTCGTCGACTGGTCCGCGCGGGACCTCCAACAGGCCGAGATGTCCGTCGGGCTCGGCCCGGCGAAGGGCAAGGACACCGCGACGAGCCTCGGCCCGTTCTTGGTCACCCCCGACGAGCTGGCCGACGTGCGCGTCGGTGGCGGCTTCGACCTGGCGATGACCGCGCGGGTCAACGGCACCGAATGGAGCCGCGGGCGCTGGGCGGACCTGTCCTGGACCTTCGGCGAGATGATCGCCTACGCCTCCCGGGGCACGACCGTGGTGCCCGGAGACATCATCGCCAGTGGGACCGTCGGCACCGGCTGCATCCTCGAGCTCTCCGCCGTGCACGGCGCCACGGCATACCCCTGGCTGGCGCCCGGCGATGTGGTGCGTGTCGACATCGAGCGGCTGGGGACCGTCGCGGCGCGAATCACTGCGGGCGCCCGGGTCGTCCCACTGCGCTGACCCCTGTGACGGGCTCGGGCGCGGGCCGGGCCGGAGCAGGCGGGGCCAGACACACAGCCGCCGCACGCACAGCCGGCCGGCGCGGACCTCGTCGGTCCGGCCGGCCGGCTGCAGGGCGAGCTAGGTCATCGGCGCACGCGCACCGTCACCGAGCTGGTCGTCGCATTCCCCGCGGCGTCGGTGGCCGTGTAGGTCAACGTGTACCAGCCGTTGACGGACGCCCGCAGACGGAACGTCGTGTCGTCGAGGATCCGGTAGTCCCTCGGCCGCCGGTTTGTCGTGAGCCCGTCGAAGGTGACCGTCACCGGACCACCGCTGTCGTCGGTGGCCGTGACGAACACCTTGACCCGCTTGAGCAGTCCGTCCGGCGGCCAGAGGTTGGCCGGTCGGGCCCGCAGGGTCAGCGTCGGCGCGGTCGTGTCCACCGGCGTGAGCGCCAGCCCGACCAGGACGGCGTCGTGGTCGGAGGCCCGGAACGGGTCGGGGGCGTAGATGGCGTCCTGTGCGTCGGCCTTGAACGTCATGTCGTAGTCGATGAGGTCGGCCTCGTCGGAGTTGGCGTGCCAGTGCCCGGCCCCGGTGACCTGCGATGCCAGCGCCGAGCTGGCCAACGCGTGATCGAGGTAGCCGAGCTGCCCGTCGAACACGTACGAGTAGGCCGTCGACCCGCCATACTGCGCGGCCAGGTCGACATACCCGCCCGCCACGATGGCCTGGACCGGGTCCTCCTTCGCGTACGAGTTCAGGTCCCCGATGACCAGGGCGTTCGGCGAGCCCGAGTGCGTCGGGTCGGTGGCCAGCCAGTCGACCAGCGCCTCCGCCGCCGCAGTCCGGACACCATTGCAGTTGCCCTGACCGTTCGGGTCGATCGGGTCGCCCACGTCGTCGCACGCCGAGCCCTTGGACTTGAGGTGGTTGACCACGACGGTCACGTCCGCGCCGGTCGACGTCTGGGTGAACGTCTGGGCGAGTGCCGGACGGTTCTTGTCGTCCAGGAAACGGGCGTCCACGGCAGAGGTCAGGTATGCCGCAGCACCCTTCGGTGACACCGTCGCCGGCTGGTAGAGCAGGGCCTGGAAGATCTCGTCGGTCCCGATGATGCCGGTGTCGATGTAGGCGAACTTCCCGGGCGACGTCGCCGCGTTGAGGGCGTCGACGAGGTTGGCCACGGCCGTCCCGTTGTTCTCGATCTCCATCAGCCCCACGACGTCGGCGTCCAACTCGGCGATGGCCGCGACGATCTTGGCCTGCTGCCGGTCGAACTCCTCGGCGGTGTTGGCGCCACGGGAGTCCAGCGTCGTGAAGTAGTTCAGGACGTTGAACGAGGCGACCTTGAGCGAACCGCCCACGTCCGGCACGTCCGGGCGCGGGTTGGTCGCGGTGTAGACCGCCGGCTGGGTGGGCTGGATCCGCCACTTGTCGAAGCGGTAGTCGACGATCCCGGTGAGCCCGGTGATGGTGTCGCCACCCCGGAACAGGTTGTCCAAGGTGAACGGGTCACCGTTGGGGTGGCGGGCCGGGTCGGGGTTCTGGGTGCTCCGCCCGTCGTCGACGGTGATCCGGTCCAGCGCGTTGTATGCCGCCAGGTCGATCGCTTCGGGTGATCCCGGGGCGTACAGCGAGGTCGGCTGGTACTGCCGCTCGCTGCCCACGACGATCTCGCCATACCGGTCGAAGTCGAAGTACTCGAGGATCTTCAGGTCCCAGGGGAAGGTGCCCAGCATGCCCTCGACCTGCTCGAGGTCGTTCGGCGAGGACAGGGGCAGGCTCAGCTCGACCGGCGTGGGGAGCGGGCCCCCGGTGGCGCAGACGTCGATCGTCGACGCCGTGACCTCGGTCAACGTGACGTACTCCGAGACGGTGCCGCGGACGTGGACGACATCACCTGGGGCCACGGCGGTGCCGCCGGGGGCGTAGACGAACACGCCATCGGAGGTGCCGCCGTCGTCATCGCCGGCGTCCTGGACGTAGAAGCCGTTGAAGCCGCCCTCTTGGACGTCACCGACGACGACGCCCTCGATCTCGACCGTCTCCCCGGCGAGCGGGGAGGCCGATCCGGCGCCCTGGACGGCACCGATCGTGCGCACCGGCCCGCCGCACGTGCCCGGCTCCGGCTCGGGGACGGCCTCGTTGGCCGCGCCGGGGGTGTTGAGTGCCTCGTGGAAGACCGGGGTCCCGGTGAACCCGGGTATGCCGGCCAGGTCGAAGTCGTTGCGGAGCCAGTCGCCCGCGGAGTCGGTGTCCGTGCCGTCGGGGATGCGCGAGGCACCGCCCGGGGCGAAGGTGCTGGTGGTGTCGTGCGTCTTGGTCAGGACGGCCGGGCTGTAGACCAGGTCACCGGTGCCGCCATCGTTGACCGCGACGCTGTCCACCACGCGCGTCCACGGAGCGGGGTCATCGACCGTCCCGTCCTGGTCGGCGTCGAGGACCGTCTCGGCGGCACCCGTGTAGCCCTCGACGAGGAGCAGGGTCGAGGAGCCGTTCTCCAGGGTGTTCGGGTCGAGCGAGGACACCCAGAAGCCATTGGCGTCGGTCGCGCCCACCGGGTGCACGGTGCGGACCGCACCCGCCGGGATCGGGGTGGCGGCGATGTCACCTTCGACCTCGAGGATGCTCAGGGCGGAGTAGTCGGTGTCCGGCTCGCCATACACCTCGAGGAACTCAACGTCGGTGCCGGCGGTGCTGGCTGAGAACTCGTTGATGACCGCGTCACCGGCGGGCGGCTCGGTGCCGCAGTCCAGGGTGTGGGTGCCCAGGCCGTCGAAGGTGTCGGTCGGGTAGCCGTCCCATTCGGCGGCCGGGTCGAAGGCGTCGCTCGTCGTGGTGTCCGGTGCGCAGACGGTCGCCTTGCGGCGCAGCGTGTTGTCCGCCGTCGACACCAGGCCGGTGCCCCACTCG
>JBPOIZ010000071.1:0-21961 GCA_052034115.1 Actinomycetota bacterium | reverse complement strand
TGGAGAAGATGCTCGGCCCGTTCACCACCGACCCGCAACTACGACTCACCCTGGCCCTGGCGTTGAAAGTCATCCAGATGCGCGGCTTGTGAGGGCTCTTGCGACGCCCAGGACAGGGAGTCCTTGTCCGCCAGTCGATTTCCTGGCCAGGGCGCGGCTCCGCGTCGGAGCAGCCACTTCCACAACCTGACGAACGACACGCCGGGCGACTGTCAGGTTTTACCCAGCCGAGGGGGTCGCCGTGCCGCTAGGTTCCGTACTGCACGTCATCCGACGTGACTTGGCGCACATGGATGCAACGGCGCATCGGTGTGCACCCCGCCCGCGCGTGCCGGCGGGGACGTGAGGAGGCTACCTATGGCCCTGACCTGGAAGCTCCACGGCGACGGCAAGACCGTCGGCCCCAACGATGTTGTTGCACCCAACGAGCGCCTCTCCTGGGGGAAGACCATCGGTCTCGGCGCGCAGCACGTCGTCGCGATGTTCGGAGCGACCTTCGTCTTCCCGCTGCTCATGGGGCTGGACGCTCAGCTCGCCATCATGATGAGCGGAATCGCAACGATCCTGTTCCTGCTCATCGTCAATGGCCGCGTGCCGAGCTACCTCGGCACGTCGGCCTCATTCGTCGGCGGTGTCGCTGCGATCCGCAACCAGCCGGGGGCAGACTCCACGACGGTCACCGGCGCTATCCTCATCGCCGGCCTGATCCTGGCCCTCGTCGGCGCGGCGATCCATTTCCTCGGTTCGTCGATCCTGCACAAGGTCCTGCCGCCGGTCGTCACCGGTGCCGTCGTCATGCTCATCGGCTTCAACTTGGCCCCCGTGGTCGCCAACACCTACTGGCCCCAGGACCAGTGGGTGGCCCTGCTCGTCATGATCTTCGCGATCATCTGCGGCGTGGCCCTGAAGGGCTTCGCCGGCCGCATCGCCATCTTCTTGTCGCTCATCTTCGGTTACGTCCTGTCCTGGGTCTTCGACAAGGTCTTCGGCCAGATCACCTCGTTCGACCCGGCAGTCGGCAAGGTCACGACCCACTTCCGCACCGGCTTCGACAGGATCGCATCCTCGGACTGGCTCGGACTCCCGCAGCACACAGGCACCCTCGGCGTTGACGGCAAGCCGGTGGTCGGTTGGCATCTGCCCTCCTTCTCGATGGCGGCCATCTTGCTCGTCATCCCGGCCGTCATCGCGCTCATCGCCGAGAACACCGGACACGTCAAGGCCGTGGCCGAGATGACCGGTGCGGACCTCGACGACGTCATGGGCCGGGCCATCGCCGCGGACGGGATCGGCACCATGGTCGCCTCCTCGGTCGGTGGCTCCCCGACCACCACGTATGCCGAGAACATCGGCGTCATGGCCGCCACCAGGATCTACTCGACAGCCGCCTACTTCGCCGCCGCGGGCATCGCCATCCTCTTCGGCTTCTCGCCGAAGTTCGGTGCCCTCGTGTCGTCGGTGCCGGGCGGGGTGCTCGGCGGGATCACCGTGGTGCTCTACGGCATGATCGGTCTGCTCGGTGCGAAGATCTGGAAGGAGAACCAGGTCGACTTCGGCAACCCGATCAACCTGATCCCGGTCGCCGCAGGCATCATCATCGCCATCGGCAACACCAAGCTCGTCTTCTCCGACACCTTCAGCCTGGAGGGCATCGCCCTGGGCACCATCGTGACGATCGCGGCATACCACCTGGCCGTCGCGTTGGCCACGCCGGAGCTCAAGGCCCGCCACTTCGGGGCCATGATGTCGATCCCCACGGTCGACGTCGCGGGCAAGGACGACACAGAGCCGCACACTCCGCGGCACTAGATCCGGTCCCGTCGCGCGAGTGCGGGTCACCCCCTGGTGGGGTGGCCCGCACTCGCGTGTGCGGGCAAGGGTCAGCGGCATCGAGCGGCCGGGGCTTAGCAGAACCTGCCAAGGAACTGGCGACACTTAGCGCACCGAACACTAGATGGACCGCCGCAACCCACGGCAGGATCGGTCCGGTGAAGCCCTCACCGTTCGAGTACCACGCACCGCGCAGCGTTGCTGCCGCAGTCTCGATCCTCGCCGAGGTCGGCCACGACGGTAAGGTCCTCGCCGGCGGTCAAAGCCTCATCCCGATCCTCAACATGCGGCTCGCCTCGCCCGCGCACCTCGTCGACATCAACGGCGTGGCCGGGCTCGACGCGATCGAGGTCACCGACGACCACGTCCGCATCGGGGCCCTCGTCCGGCACGCGCAGCTCGAGAAGAGCGACGCGGCGTATGCCGCCCAGCCGCTGCTGCGCCAGGCGCTGCTCAACGTGGCCCACCCGGTGATCCGCAACCGCGGCACCACCGTCGGCTCGATCGCCCACGCCGACCCCAGCGGCGAGATGCCGTCGGTGCTGGTGCTGACCGGCGGCGTCGTCGAGGCGAGCAGTGTCCGCGGCACCCGCGAGATCCCGGCCACCGAGTTCTTCCTCGGCCCGCTGGAGTCGTGCCTCGCCGAGGACGAGCTGGCCACCGGGGTGCGCTTCGGACGCTTCGCGCCGGGCACCGGCACCGCCTTCGCCGAGATCGCCCGGCGGCACGGCGACTACGCCCTGGCCGGAGTGGCGGCCGCGGTGACCGTCGCAGACGGCGTCATCACCGAGGCGGGCGCGACCTTCGTCTCGCTCACCGCGGTGCCCGACGTGCTCGACCTGTCCGACGTCTTGGCCGGGGCGAGCGTCGCGGCTGCGGACTGGGCCGGCGCCGCGGCCGCCTGCCAGGCCCACGTCGACCCCGACGGGGACATCCACGCGACCGCGGAATATCGCCGGGTGCTCTGCGGGGCCATCGCCGAGCGGGTGCTCCAGCAGGCCGGCGCGAACGCCATAGCGGCGGCTGCCGCGGACCGGACGGAGGACGCCCGATGACCATCCAGCCGACGTCAGGAGAGGCCCTCCACGACGTGAGCCTGCTCGTCAACGGGGCGCGGCACACCGTCCGCATCCCGGCCCGGCGGCTGCTGTCCGATGCCTTGCGCCACGACCTACGCCTCACCGGAACGCACGTCGGCTGCGAGCACGGAGTGTGCGGGGCGTGCACGGTCCTCGTCGACGGCCAACCCATGCGGTCCTGCCTGATGTTCGCGATCTCGGCGCAGGGCCACGAGATCACCACCGTGGAGGGCTTGGCCGCCGCTGCCGGGGCCGCCGACGGCGAGCTCGGGCCGGTGCAGCAGGCGTTCATCGACAGCCACGGGCTGCAGTGCGGCTTCTGCACGCCGGGCTTCCTCACCACGGTGACGGCATACCTGGAGGAGAACCCGGACCCGACGCCGGAGCAGGCCCGGGAGGCGATCTCGGGCAACCTGTGCCGCTGCACCGGCTACCAGAACATCGTCAAGGCGGTCTGTCGCGCGGCTGAGCTCAAACGGGCCGGGTCCGCGACCGGGGCGGAAGGAGCGACGGTATGACGACCAAGCTCTTCGGCGCGCCGGTCAAGCGGCTCGAAGACCCGCGCCTGGTGTCCGGCCAGGGCCGCTACCTCGACGACATCGCCACCGACGCGTGGCACGCGGCGTTCGTGCGCAGCCCCTACGCCCACGCACGGATCCGTGACATCGACGTCAGCGGGGCGCTGGACGTCGAGGGTGTCATCGCGATCTACACCCACGAGGACCTGCCGGGCAAGGTCGGCGAGCGGCTGCCGCTGCTCATCCCGCACCCGTCGCTGACCGCCCCGATGGTCACGTATGCGCTGGCCAAGGACGAGGTCAAGCACGTCGGCGAGCCGGTCGTCATGGTCGTCGCCGTCGACCGGTATGTCGCCGAGGACGCCTGCGGGCGCATCACCGTCGACTACCAGCAGCTGCCGCCGGTCGTCGGTGTCGAGGCGGCGCGGGCCGCCGAGCGACTCGTCCACCAGGACGCCCCGGGCAACATCGCCGCGCACCTGGTCCAGGAGGTCGGCGACGCTCGGGCGGCGGTCGCGGCAGCACCCCACCGGCTCGAGCTCGACCTGTTCATCGACCGCAGCGCGAGCATGCCTATGGAGGGCAAGGGCGTGCTGGCGCAGTGGAACGGCGACGACCAGATGCTGCGGGTCTGGTCCTCGACGCAGACGGCCACCGGGGTCCGCGCGGCCGTCGCTGCCAAGCTCGACCTGCCGCTGGCCAGCGTGGAGTGCATCGCACCCGACATCGGCGGCGGCTTCGGGGCCAAGATCATGCACCCGTGGCCGGAGGAGATCCTGGTGCCGTTCGCCGCCCGGCTGCTCGACCACGACGTCAAATGGGTCGAGGACCGCCGCGAGCACTTCATCGGCAGCACCCACGAACGCAGCCAGATCCAGCACGTCAAGGTCGGCTTCGACGACGACGGCCGCATCCTCGGGCTGGACGTGACGTTCTGGCACGACAACGGCGCGTACACGCCATACGGCATCATCGTCCCGATCATCACCTCGACCCAGCTGCTCGGGCCCTACAAGCCGGGCGCCTACCGGGTGGAGTTCTTCAGCCTCTACACCAACACCGTCATCGTCACGCCCTACCGCGGGGCCGGCCGCCCGCAGGGGGTCTACGCGATGGAGCGGACGATGGACGCTATCGCCGAAGCGCTCGGCATGGACCGCACCGAGGTGCGCGCGGTCAACTTCATCCTCCCCGAGGAGATGCCCTACGACCACGGGCTGCTCTTCCAGGACGGGCGGCCGTACAAGTACGACTCGGGGGACTTCCCCGGGTCGCTGGCCAAGCTCAAGGCGTTGGTCGGCTGGGACGAGTGGGAGGACTACCGAGCCGCCGCGGCGGCCGAGGGCCGTCGGGTCGGCCTCGGGATCGGCTGCTATGTCGAGGGCACGGGGGTCGGGCCCTACGAGGGCGGCCACATCCACGTCGAGACGAGCGGTCGGGTCAACGTCGCCACGGGATTGACGACCCAGGGCCAGGGCCACCAGACCGCCTTCGCGCAGATCGTCGCCGACGAGCTCGGCGTGCGCCTCGAGGACGTCCACGTCACCACCGGAGACACCCGCAAGATGGCGTATGCCGTGGGCACCTTCGCCTCGCGGGCCGCCGTCGTCAGCGGCAACGCGGTCGCGCTGGCCGCCCGGGTCGTCCGGGCCAAGGCGCTGCGGCTCGCGGCGAACGCCTTGGAGGTCGACGAGGCCGACCTGGAGATCGTCGACGGGGTGGTCCGGGTGGCCGGCTCGCCCGACACCTCGATCCCGCTCGGCACGCTGTCGGTGCTGTCAAACCCGCTGCGCTACTCCTTCGACGAGGCCAGCCGGGCCGCGACGCAGTTCGCCACGGTGCCCGACTTCGCCAAGCCACCGATCGCCGACGACGACGAGCCGGGGCTGGAAGGCCGGGACTTCTTCTCGCCGACCCAGTCGACGTTCGCCAACGGCATGCACGCCGCGATCGTCGAGACCGACCCGGTCACCGCCGAAATCCGGATCCTGCGCTACTGCGTCATCCACGACTGCGGGCGCCTGATCAACCCGATGATCGTCGAGGGCCAGGTCCACGGTGGCGTGGGCCAAGGCGTCGGTGGGGCGCTGTACGAGCGGATGGTCTACGACGAGGCCGGGCAGCTGCTCAACGCCTCGTTCATGGACTTCCTCATGCCGTATGCCTCCGAGGTGCCGCACGTCGAGACCGACCACCTGGAGACGCCCTCGCCGCTCAACCCGCTCGGGGTCAAGGGCGCAGGGGAGGCCGGCTGCATTCCGGTCACGGCGGTCATCGCCTCGGCGATCGAGGATGCCGAGGGTTTCCACATCACGTCCATGCCCATCTCGCCCAACGAGCTGTGGGAGCTGCGTCGGCGGCACGCCGCCGGGGAGATCCCCTCGGTGCGGCGGGCGACATCCGGCTCTGCACCCGGCCGTCATACCGGTTCGTCATCTGATAACTCAGCCCAGCGCGCGACCAAGGAGAACCCGTCATGAAGCTGTCCGGCTCCGCCACGATGAACGCGACGCCCGAGCAGGTCTACGCGGCGTTCAACGACCCGGGGGTCCTGGCTCGATGCCTGCCGGGCTGCGAGAAACTCACCGAGATCGGCGAGAGCCATTACAAGATGACGATCACCGCCGGGGTGGCGGCGATCAAGGGCACCTATGAGGGCGAGGTCGCGCTGGTCGACGGCACGCCCCCATCGGCCTTCACCCTCAAGGCCTCCGGTGCCGGCGGGCCGGGGACGGTCAGCGCCGACGTCTTCATGAAGCTCGCGCCTACCGCGGCCGGCGGCACTGAGCTGTCGTATGACGCCGACGCGGTCGTCGGCGGGACGATCGGCGGCGTCGGCCAGCGGATGCTCAACGGGGTAGCCAAGAAGATGGCCGGGCAGTTCTTCGCCGCCGTCGACGAGGACATCCGCACCGGAGGCGCCGTGGCCGTGCCCGAGGGCGAGCTCGTCGGCGCGGGCGTCGGGGCTGGGGTCGGCGGAGCTGGGGTCGGCGGAGCTGGGGTCGGTGGGGCCGGCGGCGCCGCGACGACCGACGCGGCCGGCCAGCGGGTCTTCCCCGGGAAGGCCGCCAGCGCCACGGCGACCGCCAACCTCACCATGGACAAAGGCGCCTCGTTCCTCATCGGTGCGCTCGTCGGAGGCGCCTTGGCCCTGGCAGGGGTCGTCATCGGCGCCCGGATCGCCGGGCGGCGCCACTGATGCGCCCCTTCGTCGCCGCGGCCGTGCAGGTCGCGCCCTTGCCGGGGCCGCTGACGGCGGACGTCGTCGCGGCGAACTCGGCGCACTGTGTGGAGTGGGTCCAACGGTGCGTCGAGGCCACCGGGGCCGAATTGGTCGTCCTGCCGGAGTCGGCGACGACCGGTTTCACCCCCGCGGTGCCGACCGAGCAGCTGTGGGAGCTGATGTCCGACATACCCGGTCCGATCACCGAGCCGTTCCAGGAGTGTGCGCGCGAGCTGGGGATCCACCTGTGCGTGGGCACCTACGAGCGGGGCGAGACGGCGGAAGTGGTCTACAACGCGGCGGTGCTCATCGGCCCCGTCGGCGACGTGCTCGGGATCTATCGCAAGACCCACCCGTTCGTTCTCGAGGACGTCGAGTGCGGCGGGTGGGTGACCCGCGGGGACTCGGTGAGCGTCTGCGACACGGCGTTGGGGCGGATCGGGATGATCATCTGCTTCGACGGCGACTTCGCGGAGCTGTCCCGGATCCAGGCGGTACTGGGGGCCGAGGTCATCTGCCGCCCGTCGGCGCTGCTTCGCTCGGCGGACATCTGGGAGCTCACCTCGCGCGCCCGGGCCTACGACAACCACGTGTATGTCGTGGGCGCCAACGCGACGGGCTCTGACCCGGCGGGAGTGCTCTACTTCGGCAACTCGCACATCGTCACGCCTATCGGGCACATCGCGGCAAAGGCGGCCTCGCACGAGGGCTGGGTCGCCGCGTCGCTGGACTACGAGCGCGACTTCGCCTCGCTGACTCCGGGGTCGAACGTCGCGCAGGGGTTCCACCACGTCAAGGACCGCAACCTAGCGCTCATCCGGCGATACCGCGCCGAGCTCGAGGGCACCGCGGACTGACCCGTCGGGCGTGGATCAGTCGCCGCGCCCTCGAACCGCACGCGTGAGTCAGCCGGCACGCCCTCGAACCGCACGCGTGAGTCAGCCGGCACGCCCTCGAACCGCGCGCGTGAGTCAGCCGGCACGCCCTCGAACCGCGCGCCACGTCCGCAACCGCGCGCGTCATCACTAACTGCACACGAAATTGCGCGCGCACCTCAAGACGACCCGCGCCCTCAAAGACATGCACGCCAGTTCGGCCCGACACGTGCAGCACCAACCGCGCCCTGGCCCAGCCGGCGCCGCCAGGCAGTCGCCGCGCCCTCGAACCGCACGCCGCGTTCGCAACCGCGCGCGTCATCGTGAACTGCACACGCAACTGCGCGCGCACCTCAACACGACCCGCGCACTTCGAGGCAAGCACGCCAGTTCGGCCCGCACCGGTCCCAGGATCACGCGGGGTAGATCGACACCTCGGTGGCTTTGGCGGAGAGCCACACCGCCACACCCGGGTGGAGGTCCAGGTCGGCGACGGCTGCGGGAGTGACCTCTGCGACGGCTGTGGGCACCGCGGCCGCGCCGGTGCCGGGCGTCCCGATCGACGTGGCCGGCACCGCGGCCGCGCCGGTGCCGGGCGTCCCGGTCGACGTGGCCGGCACAGCGCCCGCGCCCGCACCCGCGACCTCGATCCGCACGACCCCACCGACGAGGTCGAGGGCGCGGATCGTGCCCGCCCAGACGTTCCGGGGGCTGGCGTGCTCGGGGCGCTCGGTATTGACGGTGATCGATGCAGGCCGCACCGCCACGTTGACTCGAGATCCGGCCGGATGCACCGGCCCGTCCGGCCTGCCGACAAGGACGCCCCCGCCGTCGAGGTCGACGGTGGTCCCGTCCTCGCGCAGCTGACCGGCATACCGGTTCAGACCGACGAGCGAGGCCACGTATGGCGTGCGCGGCCGACGGGTGACTTCGGCGACCGGGCCTTCCTGCGTGACCCGGCCGCGGTCGAGGACGAGGAGTCGATCCCCCAGCAGGAGGGCGTCGAGCGGGTCGTGGGTCACGACGATCGTCGCACCGTCGAAGTCGGACACCGCCTCGCGGACCACCGCACGGGCCGCCACGGTGGCCGACGCATCGAGCGCCGCGAGCGGCTCATCGAGGAGCAGCACGCGCGGCGAGGAAGCCAGGGCCCGGGCCAGCGCCACCTTCTGCGCCTGACCACCGGACAGCTGGGTCGGCCGCCGGGTCGCCAGGTCCGCGACACCGAACCGCTCCAACCACGACAGCGCGGCATGGCGCGCCGCCGCCCTCCCGAGCCCTTGGGCCCGGGCCGAAAAGGCGACGTTCTCCACGACCGACAGGTGCGGGAACAGCCGGTAGTCCTGGAAGACGACCCCGACGCCACGCAGTTCGGCCGGCACGAACACCCCGGCCGCGGGCTCGTCCACCACCGCACCGTCGACGGCGAGCCGGCCACCACAGAGCGGCTCGAGCCCGGCGACCACCCGAAGCAGGGTGGACTTGCCCGAGCCGTTGGGGCCGAGCACGGCGAGCACCTGGCCGGGGCCGACCGCCACCGTCACGTCGAGGTCGAACGAACCGCGGACCGTGCGCCCGGTCAGAGAGATGCCCGCAACGCTCACGAGGCCACCCCGCGTCGGTGGGACGGGCCGAGTCGCACGGCCGGCCAGCGCGCCCGCAGGGCGAGCAGCACCGCCATCGAGACCGCCAGGAGCACCACGGACACGGCGAGGGCCGCCGGGGGGTCGGACTCCATGAGCAGGTAGACCGCCAGCGGCACCGTCTGGGTGCGCCCGGGCGCGTTGCCCGCGAAGGTGATCGTCGCACCGAACTCGCCCAACGCCCGCGCCCAGCCCAGCACGAGCCCGGAGGCCACCGATGGAGCGATCAGCGGGAGGGTGACCCGGCGGAGCACGGTCCAGGGGCGAGCCCCGAGTGTCGCGGCGGCCTCATCGAAGCGGCCGTCGTCGGCACGCAATGCCGCCTCCACGGTCAGGACCAGGAAGGGCAGCGCGACGAAGGCCTCGGCCAGGACCACGGCCAGGGTCGAGAACGGGATGCGCCAGCCGAACCAGGCATCGAGGTGCTGGCCCACCAGCCCACGCCGGCCCAGCACCGCGAGCAGCGCCACGCCGCCGACGACCGGTGGCAGGACCAGCGGCAGCGTCACCGCCGCTCGCACCGGCCCCACCCACCACCCGCTACCCCGGGCCAGGACGACCGCCAACGGCATGCCGACCACCGCCGCGAGCACCGTCGCCGCCGAGGCGCAGAGCAGCGAGAGCCGCAGCGCGTCCTGGACCAGCGGCGCGCCGAGCAGCGTCGGCAGGTGCGCCCACGGGGCGCGCACGAGCACCCCGACGAGCGGGAGAACGAGGAACGCGGCACCGATCCAGGCGGGCAGCTGCACCCAGCCCGGCA
The DNA here is from genome assembly GCA_052034115.1 of Actinomycetota bacterium. Taxonomy (GTDB): domain Bacteria; phylum Actinomycetota; class Actinomycetes; order Actinomycetales; family Dermatophilaceae; genus Lutibacillus. Next base: position 12,033 of record JBPOIZ010000071.1, on the reverse strand, counting down.
CTCGCCCGGCTCGAGGCAGCCGGCGCCGCGACCCGTCGGCCCCCGCTGACGTCGTCACCGCGGCGGTCCTCACGGAGCGCCGAAACCGGCGGCCTGCAGCACCGACTGCCCTTGCGCGCTGGTGACCATCGCGACGAACGCCTCGGCCAGGACCGGCTCCGGCGTGGCACTGACGACACCGATCGGGTATGCCGTGGCGCCGTTCACGGCGGCCGGGATGCTCACCGACCCCACCGCGGACCCGGCCGCCCGGACGTCGGTGACGTAGACCAGCCCGGCATCGACCTCGCCGGCGCGGACCTTGGTGAGCACCGCCTTGACGTCGACCTCGCGGCTGACCGGCGTGAGCGTGACGTTCGCCTTCGCCAGGACCGTGTCGGCCAGTGCCCCGCAGGGCACCGCCGAGTCGCACAGCGCCACGGTGACTCTCGAATCGTCGAGGTCATCGAGGCGTTCGATCGACGCCGGGTTGTCCTTCGGCACGGCGATAGCCAGGGCGTTCGTGGCAAAGGTGACACTCGCGCCCACTGCCTTGGCGTCGACTGCGCTCGCCATCGGCGTGGGCGAGGCCGACGCGAAGACGTCCGCCGGAGCACCCTCGACGATCTGGGTCGCCAGGCCGCTGCTCGGCCCAAAGCTGAACGTCACCGTGACGCCGGGATGGGCCGTCTCGAACGCCCTGCCGAGCAATGTGAACGACTCAGTGAGTGACGAAGCGGCATACACGGTCAGGTGGCGGGCCGGAGCGTCGGTCGCCGATGGCGCATTGGGTGTCGAGGTGGTGCTGCACGAGGCCGATGCCACCGTGGCGCCGGACACCATGAGCAGGACGAGCGCGCGACGGGCGACGGGGGATGTCATGACTGCTCCGGCACCTCGACGACGACATTGGTCGCCTTGACCGCGGCCACGGCGAGCACGCCCGGCTCCAAGCCGAGCTCGTCCGCGGCCTCCCGGCTCATGAGCGAGACGACCCGGTGTGGCCCGGCCTGGATCTCGACCTGCGCCATCACCCCGTCGCGCACCACCCGGGTGACCAGCCCGGCGAACCGGTTGCGCGCCGACTCGCGCACCACCGGGCCGGGCTGCACGCGCTCGACCGAGGCGGCCAGGCCCTGGGCGAAGGCGGCCAGCGCCGCACCGTCGACGGCCCGGCGTCCGGACCCGATCGGCTCGGTGGCGAGCCGTCCACTGTCCGCCCAACGCCGCACGGTGTCGTCGCTGACGCCGAGCAACTCGGCGGCTTCGCGGAACGTGTAGCTCGCCATAGCTGCGGACTATATCCGGCGTGCTAGATCCGCACCAGCGGTACGTCGCACCTTCATCGCCCGCGTTTGCGGTTCAGCGGACCTCCGAGAACCGGCCCGCCCACCGCGGCGCGCTGGGCACCGGCGAGTGCGCCGAGCGGGTGCGTGCCCGGTTGTGACTGAGCAGACATCACTCAACCGACCTTCCCGAATAAAGAGGAAGATCGCCCGGAATAACGTCGGAGCAGGGCCCCGCCCGTGGCGCCCCGAAAGGTCGACCGATCATGTTCCGCCTCACCGAGGTGAGCTCGCACACGGTGCTCTGGGGTCAGACGCTCGTCTACTCGGCATATTGCCTGGCCATCATCGCCGTCGTGGCCTGGCTCGCCCGACGTCTCACTCAGCCCAGCGGCACCGCACCGAAGGTGCCCCCGAAGGTGTTCTTCTCCTTCGTCGGGCTGCTCATCACCATCGGCGTCTCGCTGCACGTCATCACGTACAACACCATCCCGTGGGTCCCACAGGACCTCCATGGCGCACCGGTGGCGGCCGAGAACACCTACGCCATCACCGTTGCCGACCACGAGTTCGGCATACCGGGCGGGCATCTGGACGTCCCGTGCGCGCAGACCGTCAAGTTCTCGGTCACCAGCACAGACCTGACCTATGGGTTCGGCCTGTTCCGCCCGGACAACTCGATGGTCACCCAGATGCAGGTCGTTCCGGGCCACCCCAACGACCTCATCTGGACCTTCACCGAAGAGGGGGTCTTCACCATCCGCTCGACCGAATACTCCGGACCGGCGGGCTACCAGATGATCGTCAAGGACGCCGTAACGGTGTCCGGCTGCCCCGCGGCTCAGGCCGCCGACGAGATCTCGAAGGGCTGAGCACCATGTCCACCTTCACCGAGGCCCTGGTCAACGGCAACGCCGGGTCGTTCCGGCCGCAGACCCTCACGCCGATGCAGAAGCTCACCTTGCGGTTCGTCGTCGTCGGCATCGTCTACTACGGCTTCGCCGCGATCGAGGGCATGCTCATGCGCCTCGTCCAGGTCGACGCCGCCCCGTTCGTCGGCAGCGAGCAATACTTCGGCATCCTTACGGCGCACCCACTCGTGGGCATTTTCGGTTCGTCATACATGCTCGTCTTCGGCGCGTTCCTCTTCCTCGTGCCGTTGCTGACCAAGAAGCCCATCTGGTCCTACCGGATGGCGCTGTGGACCTTCTGGCTGATCACCGTCGGCGTGTTCACCTTCTGGCTCGACGGGTTCCTCAGCCACTACGCGCCGCTCTACACGCTGTACTGGCCGCTGCCGGCCGACTTCGACCAGTTCCACCCGCTCAGCGGCGCCGTCTTTATCACCGGCATCGCGCTGGTCATGGTGGGCACTGCGCTGTTCGTCGTCAACATCTTCAAGACGCTGACCTACACGCCCGAGGGCTGGGCGAAGCAGCCGGTCGGCAGGATCCTCGGCGACGCGCTGGGCGTGTCGACCCTCGGCCGGCTGCTGCGCGGTCGCCGGGCCAAGCCGGAGAGCGAGCATCTGGTCTCGCTGCCCGTGGCGGCCATCGCGCGAGGCACCGTCGACGTCGCCCTCAACGCGGCGATCATCCTGTTCACCGGCGTGCTCATCCTCGTCTACATGGTCGCCAAGCTCTTCGGGGTCTCCCTGGAGCGTTCGGCAGTCGACGCGCTGCTCTACAAGAACTGGTTCTGGTGGGGTCTGGACCTGGTCGCCGACGGGCTCGTCCTCATCTTTGTCGCGGGCACGTGGTATCTGCTGGCCCAGCTCATCACCGGTCGACAGATCTTCATGGCCACGTGGGCCCGGCTCGCGCTCGGAGTCGAGCTGGTCGTGTCGTGGACCGTCTGGTCACACCACCTGCTTTCCGACCAGGCGCAGCCGGCGATGCTCAAAGTGGCCTCCGGCGAGCTGGTGACGGCGTTCGAGCTCATCACCCAGGGCCTGGCCTTCTTCATCACCCTGGCCACCCTCTGGCAGGCCCGGCCGCTGGAGATGACGAACCCGCTGAAGTTCCTCCTCGGCGGGTTGCTCGGCTTCGCCCTCGCGGTGCCGGCCGGCATCCTCCAGGCCGATGTCGGCCTCAACCGGATCCTGCACAACACCCAGTGGGTCGTCGGTCCGCACGTCCACGTCGCGATCCTTGTCGGCCTGACGATGACGCTGTACTCCGCCGTCTACGTCCTGCTGCCCATCGTCACCAACGGCGCCCAACTGTGGAGCCAGAAGCTGGCCAACGTCCACTTCTGGTGCCACCTGGTCGGTGGCATCGGGATGGGTGCCTTCATGGGGATGGCCGGACTCCAGGGCATGCTGCGCCGGACGCTCTACGAGAACGGCGAGTACTCGTCCTACATGTGGCTCGCGGCCGCCAGCGGCGCCCTCCTGCTGGTCGCGCTCGCCGCCTTCCTGCTCAACATCGTCATGACGGTGGGGCTCAGGGGCGCCCTGGGGATCTTCTCCCGGTCCACCCTGCCGCAGAGCCAGCTCGTGCCCGACCCGGTCGACTGATCCGTCGACTCACCTGGGTGGGCGGCATACCTCGACGTGAGGTATGCCGCCCACCTGCCGTCGTGCCACTGCAGCGCTGGGTATGCCGCTGCGCGACGCAGGCAGCCCCGCGACGGCGCGGCTCAGACCAGCGCGATGTCCACGTGCGGCGGGTTGAGCAAGGTGTTGTGAATCGTGCAATGCGAGGCCATCGCCAGCAGCGGTGCCCGCCGGTCGTCGGGGACCCCGTCGGGCACGGTCAGGCGCACGACGAGCGAGGTCACCTGGGCCGGGCGCCCGCCGAGCTCGAACCAGGCATCGACCGACAGGCCCTCGGTCGGCAGGTCGTGCCGGGCCAGGTAGCGCCGCGCGTAGAAGCCCACGCACGTCGCCAGACTGGCGACGAACACCTCGGTCGGGGTCGGCGCGGTGTCCTCGCCCCCCGCCGACACCGGCTGATCGACGATGATCTGGTGGCCGCGGACTGTGGCGATGAACCGATCGCCACCCTGGTGCGCGACGACGACCTCGGGTTCCTTCGTGGGGGTGCTGGGTGTCTCGGACACGGGTATGCCGTCCTCCTCATCGAGTTCCTGCCCCCAGCATGGCAGCCACCGGCCGGACACGCGGGGCGGGCCTGGGGACGGTGTGCCGGACCGCCATACGGTTGACTGTCGGGGACCCTCGCTGGTGCGAGCACACGGCTCGGGCCACTCTCGGAACGGGATCGTCGAATGACACTGGTGTTGATCGGTGCAGCCGTCGCACTGATGGTGGGACTGCTCGGCACCCGCTCCTACATCCGGGTGGCGCGGCGCAACGGCTGGGGCCAGTTCGTCCGCGACGACGGGCCCACCAGCCACCACACCAAGCGGGGTACGCCCCAGATGGGTGGCCTGGTCATCATCGCCGCCACGGTGCTCGGGTATGCCGCCGCGCACCTGCTCACCTGGGTGCCGCCGACCGAGCCCGGACTGTTGGTCCTGTTCCTCATGGCCGGCGTCGGCTTCGTCGGCTTCCTCGACGACTGGAGCAAGATCCGCCAGGAGCGCTCGCTCGGGCTGACCTCGAGGCAGAAGCTGCTGGGCCAGGTGTCGGTGGCCGTCGTCTTTGCCGTCCTGGCCACCCGGCTGGGCCGAGACGGCATCGCCCCGGCAAGCCTGCGGGTCTCCTTCGTCCGGGACACCTGGGTCGACTTCGCGGCATACGGCGCCGTCATCGGCGTCGCACTGTTCACCCTCTGGGCCACGGTGATGATCGCGGCGGCCAGTAACGGCGTGAACCTCACCGACGGTCTGGACGGACAGGCCGCCGGTGCCTGCGTCATGGTCTTCGGCGGCTACGTGCTCATCAGCATCTGGCAGTTCAACCAACGATGCCGACTGTCGATCACCGAGACGTGCTACCAGGTCCGCGACCCGCTCGACCTGGCCCTCGTTGCCGCCTGCGTGGCGGCGGCCTGTTTCGGCTTCCTCTGGTGGAACGCGGCTCCGGCCAGGATCTTCATGGGCGACACCGGATCGCTGGGCCTTGGCGCCGCGCTGGCCGGGCTGGCCATCCTGACCCGCACCGAGCTGCTCATGCCCATCCTGGGCGGGCTCTTCGTCCTGGAGACGCTGTCGGTGATGCTCCAGGTGGGCTACTTCAAGATGACCAAACGGAGCAATGGCGGGGTGGGCAAGCGGCTCTTCCTCATCACCCCGATCCATCACCACTTCGAGATGCTCGGCTGGCCGCAGATCACCGTGACGATCCGGTTCTGGATCATCTGCGGGATCTGTGTGGTCGCCGGGCTGGGCGTCTTCTATGGCGAGTGGGTCGTCGGCACGTGACCCCCGCGGTGCCCGGACGCAGGCCACCGCACCGCATAGTTGGCACATCTTGCCGAGACAGCGATGACACGGCACCGGTTGAATCGAGGCGTCGGCCACCCGTGTGCCGATCGTGACACCCGCTCAAGGAGCCACCATGACGACTCGACGGATCCGCATCGGCATCGACACCGGAGGCACCTTCACCGACGTCGTCGCCCTGGACGAGCAGACCGGCGAGCTGGTCACGACGAAGACCCCGTCCACCCCGAGCAACCCGGCCGACGGGTTCATCGACGGCATGCACAAGGTGCTCAGCCAGCTCGGCGCCACCGGGGCCGACGTCACCGCGGTCAGTCACGGGACGACGGTCGCGACGAATCAGCTCCTCGAAGGCAAGGTCGACCGACTGGGCTTCATCACCACCGAGGGCTACGAGTTCATTCTCGAGATCGCCCGGCAGGCGGTGCCGGACGGCTACGGCAACTCCTACTTCTGGGTCAAGCCGCCACGCATCGTGCCCGCCGACCTGGTCAAGACCGTCGGCGGACGCCTGGATGTCACCGGAGCCGAGGTCCGCCCGTTCGACGAGGCGCGCGCCGTCGAGGTGGCCCGATGGTTCAAGGAGCGCGGCATCACCACCCTCGGCGTGTGCTTCCTGCACGCCTACGCCAACCCCGTCCACGAAGAGGCCATGCGCGCTGTCCTGGCCCGGGAACATCCCGACTGCGTGGTGTCGATCTCGTCCCAGGTGCTGCGCGAATACCGCGAGTACGAGCGGAGTATGACGACCCTGGTCGACGCCGCGGTCAAGCCCCGGGTCGCGTCATACGTCAAGAACATCCACGACCGGCTCGACGCCTTCCTCGACGAGGCCAGCGCGGACCGCACCGACCTGCCGTTCTACGTCATGAAGTCCAACGGCGGCGTCCTGTCCGCCGACGAGGTGGTCCACCAGCCGATCACGACCGTCCTGTCCGGCCCGGCGGCCGGCGCCCTCGGGGCCGCGCTCGTCGCCCACAAGGCCGGCTTCGACAAGGTGCTGACCTGCGACGGCGGCGGCACCTCCACCGACGTCTCGGTCGTCCTCGCCGGCGAGCCCACCCTGACGACCGAGGGCAACGTCGGTGCCTTCCCCAGCAAGATCCCGATGATCGACGTCGTCACGGTCGGTGCCGGCGGTGGCTCGATCGCCTGGATCTCCCCCGAGGGCACCCTCAAGGTCGGGCCCCGCTCGGCCGGGGCCGACCCGGGCCCGCTGTGCTACCGCAAGGGGGGCACCGAACCGACCATCACCGACGCCCACGTCGTGCTCGGCCGCATCCCCCCGCACCTGCTCGGCGGTGAGATCCCGCTCGACGTCGACGCCGCGCAGGAAGGCATCGACGCGCTCGCCGAGCGACTCGGTCTGGACCCGGTCGCCTGCGCCGCGGGCATCCTGGAGATCTCCGCCTGGAACCAGGCGAACGCGCTGCGCCAGGTGTCGGTCAAGCGCGGCCTCGACGTGCGCGACTTCATGCTCACCACGTTCGGCGGCTCCGGGTCGCTGCTCGCCTGCCGACTGGTCGACATCCTCGACCTCGCCGGCGTGGTCGTGCCCCGCTCGCCTGGCACCGTCTCGGCGTTCGGGCTGCTCACCGTGGACGTGAAGAACGACTACGTCCAGACGGCCGTCGCCAAGCACGCGGCCCTCGATCTCGACCACGTCGCGGCGGCATACGCCGATCTGACCGAACGGGCTGGGGTGGCCCTCGACAAGGAGGGCTTCGCCCGGGACCAGCACCTCTACTCCCGCACCGCGGACCTGCGCTACTTCGGGCAGGCCTTCGAGGTGCGGGTCCCACTGCCGGATGGGCCCATCACCCACGAGCTCGTCGACTCGGTCGCCGCGACGTTCCACGCCGAGCACCGAGCGCTCTACGGCTACGACTTCGCCGACGACCCGCGCCAACAGGTCGAGTGGGTCAACCTGCGGGTCACCGGGGTCGGCCCGATCACCCGCCCACACCTGCGCCACCTTCCCCCGGGCGACGGCACTCCGCTGGTCGACCGGGCCCTCACCGGCTTCCGTTCGGTCTGCTTCGACACCGAGGTGGGCCACGTGCACACCCCGATCTACGACCGCGACGCGCTGGTGCCCACAGACCGGTTCGAAGGACCGGCCATCGTCGAGGAGTTCGGCTCGACCGTCCCCGTGCACCCCGGCTTCGTCGTCCGGGTCGACGACTACGGAAACCTCGTCATCACCAAGGAGGCCCTTCAGTGAGCGCGCACACCCACTCCCACGGTGCCTCCTCCGACAGCAGGGTCAGGTCCGCGCCCGCACCGACATACCGGTATGGCGGCCGCCTCACCCCGGACGGGACCACCGTCGACCCCATCGTCGTCGAGATCGTCCAGGGCTCGCTGGCCAGCGTGGAGATGGAAGTGGAGACCGCCATCGGGCGCACCTCCAGGTCGCCGATGATCCGCGACGCCCACGACTTCCGCGCCGGCATCCACGATCGCCATCTGCGCAAGCTGACCGGCCGGTCCTACTCGGCACTGGTTCACCCGGTCGCCCGCGACTACCCGATCGAGACGATGCAGGAGGGCGACGTCTTCTTCCACAACGACGTCTACGCCTCCGAGGGCGGCATCGGGCACCTGCCGGACCTGTGCGTCACCGTCCCGGTCTTCCACGACGGCGAGGTCGTGGCGTTCGTTCAGGCCTTCGGGCACCACGATGACATCGGCGGCGCCTGCCCCGGGTCGATGCCGTCCGGCGCGACGAGCGTCTACGAGGAGGGGCTCATGGTGCCCCCGATCAAGTTGTGGGACCGGGGCGTGCCGAACGAGTCGGCGCTGAAGATCATGACGCGCAACTCCCGGATGCCGGACTCGCTCGCCGCCGACCTCGACGCCGAGTGCTCGGCCTGCCTCATGGGGGCCCGGCGGCTGTCCGAGCTGTTCGCGCGCTACGGGCGCGCCACCGTCGAGGCCGCCTTCGACGCGATCCTGGAGCAGACCACCGAGACCTATCGCCGGGAGATCCTGGCCAAGATCCCCGACGGGGTCTACGTCTGGGAGGACTACGCCGAGCACGACGGGGTCGACGACCCGATGCTGCACACCCAACGGATCACCCTGACCAAGACCTCGACCGGCGGGCCTGGACCCGGCGACGGCGGGCCGAAGCTCATCATCGACTTCACCGGCACCGCGCCCCAGGCCAAGGGCCCGATCAACCACTGCGGCGACTACGCCGACGGCAACTTCCTCGCCAAGTGGATCGCCCCGATCCTGCGCAACCTCGCCGACACCCCCGAGCGCATGGCCGAGCTCGACGTCAACGAGGGGGTCGTGCCGCTGCTGGAGATGCGCTTCCCCGACAAAGGCACCCTGCTCACCCCGATCTTCCCGGCGCCGACGAACGCCCGCACCTTCGTCATCCTGCGCCTGCTCGGCGTGCTCGCGGGCGCAGTGGCCAAGGCGGTCGACGGCCGGATGCCGGCCGACCAGGAGACGATCCGCTACACCGGCGTCTACGGCAAGGACCTGGACGGCAACGACTACCTCATGCGCGAGGTCCTCGGCGGCGGGTCCGGTGGCCGCTACTACGCCGACGGCGAGGACACCATCCACGTCGTGCCCGACTCCCGGAACCTGCCGACCGAGTTCACCGAGTCCCGCTTCCCCTTCCGCGTCGAGCGCCTCGGGCTGGCGGTCGACTCCGGTGGCCCGGGCCGGTTCCGCGGCGGCCTGGGCTATGAGAAGCACATCCGGATGCTGCGCGACGCGCATTTCATGTCGATCGCGGACCGCTCGATCCTCGCCTGCTGGGGGGTCAAGGGCGGCAAGGCCGGACGGCCGTTCCAGGTGACCATCGACCTGGGCGGCCCCACCCAACGCGACGTTGACGCCCTCGCCGACGACGAGCCGGTGTATGCCGGCCAGCTGATCCGGATCCGCACCACCGGTGGAGGTGGCTGGGGCGATCCCCTCGACCGTCCATATGCCGACGTCGAGCGAGACCTACGGTGGGGGAAGGTGTCCTTTGCCGGTGCCCGAGCCGATTATGGAGTCGTCGCCACCGGGACCTCGGACGATCCGGTCATCGATCTGGCGGCCTCGGACGAGCTGCGGGCTCGGTTGCGCGCGAACCGGCCAGCCGCCGAGCCGTTCTTCGACCGGGGTCCCGGCTACGCGCGACTGAGCGGCGGCGCGCTCGCCGCCGACTGCGACTGGCTCTGAACGGTTCGCTGCGGGTCACCGAACGGCCACCCTTGGCGCATCGGTTCGATGTCTGTCGGGTCGATGTAGTGCTCCGCACCGAAGAAGGCCGCGAACGCCTCGGCCGGCATGGAGAGCATCATGCCGACGTCGGTGACCTGGCTGCGGTGCGCCTCCAGCGCGGCGCGACGTTGCGGCAGGAAACCTGTGACGTCGACCTGCCAGGTGATCTCCGCCTCGGGTGTGCCCAGCGGGTTGCCGTCATCCATGGGGGCGTCCGGGTCGAAGGTGTCCTCGGGGCCGGCGCCGGAGGCTGCCATGGCGTCGCGGAACCGGCGCATCGCGTCCCGGTTCATCGTCGACTCCAACACGGCAGGGCGGCGGGCGGCGAGCTCGGCGGCACGATGGACGGTCCGGTGGACGGCCACATGGTCCGGGTGGCCGTAGCCGCCATGCCAGTCGTAGCCGACGACGATGTCGGCGTCCTCCTCGTCGAGGATCGCCGCGAGCCGGGCGCCGGCTTCGTCCACGGGCGCCGCCGCGAAGGCGCCCGCGTGGCCGTTCTGCGCCCAACCAGTCATCCCCGAGTCGGCATACCCGAGCCAGGCGAGCCGCGCGACCCCGAGCACGGCCGCTGACCGCTGCGCCTCGGCGCGCCGTCGGTCACTCAGGGTCTCGCCGGCGGCCAAATCCTCGGGCACCTCCCCATGCTCCCCGCCGGTGGCGATGACGAGGACCACCCGAGACCCCTGCGCAGCGGCCCGGGCCATCGATCCCGACGTCTGCGACGCCTCGTCGTCTGGGTGGGCATGGACGAAGACGATGGTCGGCGGCATCGGACCATCATGCCCGGTCGGTCAACACCTCCCCGACGGCCGCAGCTGTCGGTCCGCTCCCGTAGGTTCACCGGTATGACGACCGCGCTGCAGGACGAGGCCCGCGCCGCCCTGCGGGCCCTGGTGGGTCGCGCCGACGCCCAGTTCCGGGACGGCCAGTTCGACGCCATCGCGGGGCTGGTCGATCGCCGGGAGCGAGTGCTCGTCGTCCAACGCACCGGGTGGGGCAAGTCGGCCGTCTACTTCGTGGCCACCGCCCTCATGCGCGCCCGCGGCGCCGGCCCCACCCTGCTCGTCTCGCCGCTGCTCGCCCTGATGCGCGACCAAGTGGGTGCCGCGGCACGGGCCGGCATACGGGCCGAGTCGATCTCCTCGGCCAACCCCGAGGACTGGGGTCGAGTGCGCGCCCAGCTGGACGCCGATGCCGTGGACGTCCTGCTCGTCAGCCCGGAGCGCCTGAACAACCCACGGTTCCGCGACGAACAGCTGCCCGGGCTGGCCGAGCGGTGCGGCCTGCTCGTCGTCGACGAGGCGCATTGCATCAGCGACTGGGGTCATGACTTCCGGCCGGACTACCGCCGGATCCGCGATCTGCTGACCACGTTGCCCGACCGCACGCCGGTGCTCGCGACCACGGCAACCGCCAACGCCCGCGTGGTCGCCGATGTCGTCGAGCAACTCGGGGTCGGTGGGCATCCGGTGTCCACCGAGCGCGGCGGCCTGGCCCGCGAGTCGCTGCGGTTGGGGGTGTTGCCCGTCGGCACGCCGGAGCAGCGGCTCGCGTGGCTCGTGGCTCACCTGCCCGACCTGCCCGGCAGTGGCATCGTCTACGCGTTGACGGTGGCCGCCGCCGAGGACACTGCCGCCGCGCTGCGCGACGCCGGGCACGATGTGCGGGCCTACACCGGACGCACCGACCCGGCCGAGCGGGAGGCCCTCGAGGACGCGCTGCGGACCAACGCCGTCAAGGCCTTGGTCGCCACCTCGGCGCTCGGCATGGGCTTCGACAAACCCGACCTCGGATTCGTCGTCCATCTCGGTGCGCCATCGTCCCCCGTGGCCTACTACCAGCAGGTCGGCCGCGCGGGGCGCGCCACCGAGCGGGCCGACGTGCTGTTGCTGCCGGGCATCGAGGACCAGGACATCTGGGCCTATTTCGCCTCGGCCTCGATGCCGCGCCGAGCCCAAGCCGACGCCGTGCTGTCCGCGCTGGCCGACGCGGGCCGGCCGATGTCGACCCCGGCGTTGGAGGCCGCCGTCGACATCCGCCGCACCCGGCTCGAGTTGCTGCTCAAGGTGCTCGACGTCGACGGCGCCGTCCGGCGGGTGTCGGGCGGTTGGGTGTCCACCGGCCAGTCGTGGGTGTTCGACGAGGCGCGCTACGCACGGGTGACGCAGGCCCGCGAGCGCGA
>JBPOIZ010000081.1:0-11694 GCA_052034115.1 Actinomycetota bacterium | reverse complement strand
GGAGTCGGCCATCGTCGCCGGCCGAGGCGCCGGGAACCGCCACCGGCTCACCGGTTCCGACCCGGAAGAGCGACAGGGTGCCGGAGGTCAGGTCGGTGTCGAGGATCGACACCAGGCTCCGGTCGGGCGAGATGGAGACCGACCACTGGCTGATGTCAGCAAACGGTCGCGTGGTCCGCAGCTGCGGCAGGTCTCGCGCGGTGCCGGTGACGACGTCGATGGCGTGCAGGTGGACCAGTTGGGGTGTCTCCCCCGGCCCGAGCCGGTCGTCGGAGCTCTCGGACGTCGTCACGGTGAGGATCTCGCGATCGGAGAGCCAGCCGGCAATGAGGCCGTCGATACCGGGGAGAAACATGGCTGTGCCGTCCGGGCTGAGCACCAGTGCCCCGAACTGTCCGGCGCCGCCGGTGTAGGCCGACAGGACCACCCTCCCGTCAGCGGCAAACCACGACGGGTACTGGATGCTGACCCGATAACTGACCTCGGCCGATGCGGCGCCACCTCCCGGGTCGGTGCCGACCGAGGGGTATTCGACGGCGGTGCCCGCCAGCAGATCCCGCACGACATACGGTCCGTCGCCTGCCGTGAGGTAGCCGAGATACCGCCCGTCGGCAGACAGCGTGGGGTAGACGTCCGTCTTCGCCGGCGGGAGGGACCGCAATTCTCCCGATGGGCGGACGACATACCAGTCCAGATCAGCCTCGAGCAGTCCGGCAGCGGGCCCGCCGGACCCGTCCTCGGCGCGGACGAACCACTGGTGTCCGATCCGCTGCGGGTATGCCGTGACACCCCCCGCGTCCCCGGCTCCAGCAGGGAGCAACGCGCCGAGCCGGGCACCAGGCGCGACGACGAGCAGGACGAGGGCGGCCACGACCAGCGCCGTGCCGGTGATGCGGGCAGCGATGGCGCGGCGCCGACGACGAGCACCGGCGACCCAGGCGCGCTCGACGACGTGCTCCAGGCCCGCGTCATCCAGGTCGACGGTCTGCTCCGCGAGCTCGTGAAGCGTGTCGTGGATTGTCATCGGGCAGCCACCTCCGTGCGGTGGGCAGGTTCGTCGGCGGGTGGCTGGGCGGCGCGCGGGCCAAAGGCACCCGCGAGGTCGGGGGCGAGCACCCGGATGCGGTCGAGGGCGTGTCGGGTCTGCGACTTGACCGTCCCGACCGAGCAGCCGAGCACGGCCACAGTCTCGCTCTCGGAGCGGTCCTCGTAGAACCGCAGGACGAGCACGGCCCGCTGTTTGGGAGTGAGTCGGGCCAGCGCGCCCTGCAGCGCCGCCCGACGGGCGACGTCCTCAGCCAGCGCGTCGTCCGGCCCACCCGGCGCAGGCTCGAACGGCGCGTCGGCATACACCTCGGGTGCCCGACGACGTCGCCAGCGCCAGGAATCGACCGCGCGGGAATAGAGCACCGCTCGGGCGTAGGCCTCCGGGGTGCCCTCGGCGTGGACCCGGGACCAATGGTGCGCCACCCGGGCGAACGTCTCCTGGAGCAGGTCCTCGGCGAGGTGCCGGTCCCCGGTCAGCAACTGTGCCGAGCGCAGCAGTGCCGGAGTGCGGCTGCGGACGAAGGCCTCGAACGCCTCCCGGTCCCCCCACGCCTGCGTCACCGGCCGTGCTCCTTCCGCGCCACTCGCCTGGTGCAGCCTCTCACCCGTATGACGCCGCCGCGCCGGGCCGCGGAGGGATGCGCCGGAAAGAATCTGCTGCGTCGTGCATCCGCCGGGCCCAGATCGGCCGAAGGAGGGGTGTCAGCCTTTCCGACTCCCACGAAGGACGCGACCCATGGCTCCTCCCAAGCGCACCGCCGCCGCTGCAGCGGCCCTCGGCCTCGCCCTCACGCTGGCGGCGCCGGCCGCTCACGCCGACGCAGCGTCGACCGGCACCCGCAGCCTCGCCGAGGTGCTCACCGCGGACGGCAACCAGTTCGACGCCAACTGGTACGACTACGACATCGTGACCGAGGCGGTCCTCGCCGTGCTGGCGGCCAAGCCGGACTCGCCCGTGGGGGTGCTGGCCGACGGTACGACGCCGGTCACCGCCTTCATCCCCAACGACCGGGCCTTCCAGATCCTGGCCCACGACCTCACCAAGCGGTGGCGGTGGACCGAGAAGGGCGTGTTCACCGCACTGGTCGACGCCGTCGGGGTCGACGCGATCGAGCAGGTCTTGCTCTACCACGTCGTCCCTGGTGCCACGATCACCAAGGCGATGGCCAAGAAGGCCGATGGGGCGAGCCTCGCGACGGCTCTGCCCGGTGCCAGCGTGTCGGTGCGCGTGTTCGACCCCCGGGTGCCGCTGATCATGCTGCGCGACGCGGACCGCAATGACATCAACCCGTGGATCAATCCGCGCGGCTTCGACATCAACAAGGGCAATGCGCAGATCGCGCACGGCCTGATCTTCGTCCTCCGTCCCCTCGACCTGTGACCCGCACCACCACTGACGACAGGAGCGCCCTCATGAATCCACCTCGTGCCCTTGCAGCAGCAGCAGCGCTCGCCGCCGCAAGCATCCTCACCATGGCACCCGCCCACGCCGCGGATAACGCGACCGTGTCGGTTCTGCACGCGGTCCCCGGTGTCACCGTCGATGTCTACGCCAACGGCAACGAGCTGCTCACCGACTTCGCGCCGGGCACGCTGACCGACCCGGTGTCTCTCCCGGCAGGCAGCTACGACCTCAAGGTGACCGCCGTCGACGCGGGCGCGGACGGGGACGCGGTAATCGAAGCCAACGACGTCACGGTGCCGGCCGGCGCGAACATCACCGTCGTGGCCCACCTGGACGCGGATGGCAAGCCGGTCCTGACGCCGTTCGTCAACGATGTGAGCCAGGTCGCCGCCGGTCAGGGCCGGCTCACCGTGCGGCACACGGCGGCCGCACCGGCGGTCGACGTCCGGGCGGACGGCACGGTCGCCTTCGCTGACCTCACCAACCCCAAGGAAGCCAGCGCAGACCTCGCTGCCGGAACGATCTCGGCGGACGTCGTGCTCGCCGGGACCGACACCGTCGCCATCGGCCCGGCCGACGTCACGGTCGCCGAGGGCAAGCACACGATCGTCTATGCGTGGGGCAGCGCTGCCGATGAGAATCTCGCCGTGGCCGTCCAGGTCATCGACGGTCTGCACTCCGCACCGACCGGCGTCCCCGGCGGCACCGGCGGTCAGGCCGCTTCGACCGGCGGTGGGTCGCTCGCCGTGGCCCTCACCGTCGGCGCCCTGGCCGGTGTCATCGTCCTGCGCCGCGCCCGCCGGGTGCCCGCGCCGGTCGGCGGGCGCTGACCCGCTCCGTCGATGACCGGACGCCGGATGCCGAGGGGGGTGGCCGCCGCCATGGCGGCCGCCCTCCTCACCGGCCTGCTCACGTATGGCGTGACCGCATCTCGGGTGACCGGGCCCGTGATCGGGTCAGCCCCGAACTCCACCGGCGGACCTCGACTTCTCCTCACCCGAGCCCCGGACTCGCCGACCGAGGCAGGCCGGGCCCCACGCACGGATCGGGCGCACCGGGACGTGCCGGCCACGACCTCCAGGCCGGCCGCGATCATGGTGCAGGCGGTCCCACCTCGGCGGCTCGTCATCCCCTCCGCCGGGGTAGACCTTCCGGTCGACCCGATGGGGGTCCGGCCCGATGGGCAGATGGACCTGCCGGGCAGTCCCTGGCGAGCGGGCTGGTACCGCTTCGGTGCCGGACCGGGAGCACCTGGTGCGACGGTCATCGCCGGCCACGTCGACACGGTGGCCGACGGGATCGGTCCGCTCGCCGCGCTGACCGGACTTCGGCTCGGAGCCGAGCTGCGGGTCAGCACGGCCGATTCGACATACCGTTATCGGGTGACGGCCGTGCGGACGATCGACAAGCGGGAGCTCGACCTGCCCGCGCTGTTCGAACGCTCCGGCCGGCCCCGACTGCACGTCATCTCCTGCGGCGGCACCTTCACCCCTGGTGCCGGATATGCGAGCAACGTCGTCGTCGTCGCGGAGCCCTGGCCATGACGACATACGCGGATGTCGACCCGACCACCCTGGCCGGGCACCTGCGAGCGGGCGCCCATGAGGCGCTCGAGGAGGCCTATCGACGCTGGTCACCCTTGGTGCACACGCTGGCCCTGCGCGCGCTCGGCGACCACCACGACGCCGAGGATGTGACCCAGGCGGTCTTCATAACCGCCTGGCGATCCCGGGCCACCGTCGACCCGGGGCGCGGGACGTTGTCGGCCTGGCTAGTCGGGATCACGCGACACCGCATCGCCGATGTGCGCGAACAGCGGGCCCGGGCAGTCCGCAACCTCACCGCAGCAGGTCGACTCGATCCGCACACCCACCGACACGACGACGACCTTGCCCGGCGCCTGTTTCTGGCCCAGGAACTCGCCGAACTCGGCGAGCCCCGAGGCACCATCGTGCGCCTGGCCATCGTCGAGGACCGCCCCCATACGGAGATCGCCGAACGCCTCGGCCTTCCCCTCGGAACCGTGAAGAGCCACGTCCGCCGTGGTCTGCTCCACCTTCGTGACCGCCTCGAGGAGGTGGACCATGTCCCATCTTGACGACGAGATGCTCGCCGAGCTCGTCACCGACCCGCACGCCGCCCCACTGACGGCTCGGGAGCACCTCACGAGGTGCCCCGAGTGTGCGGCAGCCGCCACCGCGCTGCGATCCGTCGCCGACACACTGCGCGCCGGGTCCGACACCCGCTGGGAGGCGCCACCGGCCTCGGTGTGGGCGGCCATCGTCGCCGCAACGCCCGAGCCGGCCCCCGAGCCGCTGCCCGCGACGACCCCCGAGCCGCTGCCCGCCACGTCCCTCCCGCGGCAGCCCGACACCGCACCCCAGTCATCAGGTGCACCGGTGTCCGACCTCGCTCTGCGCCGCGCGGCGCGGCATGGAACTCGCCCGAACCGGGCGGGGTGGATCGCTGCAGCGGCCTGCCTCGGAGTCTTGGCCGGGCTCGGCCTCGGGCGCGTGGTGTGGACCCGGGCCACCGAACCGGCAACCACCCTGGCCGCCACCGCGCTGGACACCCTCGACACCAAGCGTCCCCTGGGAGATGCAGCCATCCTGCGGACCTCCGGCGGAGTGGGCCTCGACGTCACCCTCGACGCGACGGCAGCACCAGGGGGCTATCTGGAGGTCTGGCTCATCAACACCGATGGGCGCCGCATGGTGTCGATCGGCGTCCTCGACGCCACCCATCAGTCGTTCCCGATCAGCCAAGCCTTGCTCGACGAGGGATACCTCGTCGTCGACGTCTCCCGGGAGTCCTTCGACGACAAGCCGCAGCACTCCGGCGACAGCGTCGTCCGGGGCACGCTGTCCCTGTGACCGACGACCGGTTACCCCGCTGATCCGTCCCCCTCGCGGGGGAGGCGCGGGGCGTCGTCGCTGCCTAGGCTGCGCACATGGCGACGTCATCGTGGGCCGCATCGGCCGCGCCGCTCCGCGCCACGACGGCCACCGGTCCCGGGCGGGTGCGGACCTTCTTCGACCTCGACAACGCCTGGGAGCGGCCCCGACCCGCCGGCTACCAGCGGACCGACCTGATCATCACCGCGTCCATGTGGGTCTTCGGGCTGCTGACGACCGAGTTGGCCCGCAGCATCGGGGCCTTCCCGCCCGACACGACCTCCGCCCTGGTCCCGCATGCCGTCGTCGCCGGCGCGGTTCTGCCGCTCGTGGCGCGGCGGCGATACCCGCTGGCCACGCTCTTGATCGTCAACGGGTACATGCTGGCCGCCAGCACGCTGGCGCCCGTCATCGGCTCGCAGCTGATCGTCCAGGCTGCCGCCTTCACCGCCTTGTTCAGTGGGGTCGCGTGGGCGCGGAACCGGCGACAGATGGCCGCGGCGACCATCGCGGTCGTCCTGGCCTTCATCGCCTGGATGGCGTACTTCCTCATCGCCAGTTCCCTGGTGTCGGAGGCGTTCGGCGAGATGAACGGGACGCCACGGCAAGGCCTGGTCTCACCGGTGGTCGCCACGGTCATCTTCACCGTGCTGCTCAACGGCTCCTACCTGGCGGTCGCCGTCGTCGGTGGCCAACTGTCCTGGCGCGCCGCGCACCGGGAGTCGGTTGTCGCGGCCCAGGCCGCCTACATCGTCGACCAGGCCGAGATGCACCGGGAAGCGGCGCTCGTCGAGGAGCGACTGCGCATCGCCCGCGAGTTGCACGACGTCGTGGCGCACCACGTGTCGGTCATCGGGGTCCAGGCCGCCGCGGCCCGCAAGGTCCTCGACCGAGACCCGCCGGCAGCCGCCCAGGCACTGACCGTCGTGGAGGAGTCCGCGCGCCAGGCGGTGCGCGAGATGCGCACCCTGCTGGGCACCTTGCGCTCTCCCGGTCGCCCCCGGGTAGATCAGGACCGGGCCGCGTCCGCGAGCGGGACAGCCGGCCTTCCCGGGGCGCCGGATGGGCGCGCGCAGGCCCCGGCCGCTGCGCCGCCCCACAACTCCGGGCGCGGGCCGGAGCCGGGACTGGCCGACATACCGGCCTTGGTGCAGGCGACCACCGGGGATCGGTTCGAGGTGGGCTACACGCTCGTCGAGGATCCCCCGGGCGCAGCTCTCACCGTCCCGCCGGCCGTGGCCCTGTCGCTGTATCGGACCGTCCAGGAGTCCCTCGCCAACGTCCGACGCCACTCGACCGCGACGTCGGTGTCGGTCACGGTGCGCGTTGCCCCTCGCGACCGGGCGGCATATGCGGAGGCGGAGATCCTCGATGCCGGGCGGCCGCGTGGGTCCACCTCGGGAAGCGGGCTGGGGTTGTTGGGGATCCGCGAGCGGGTCGACGGGTTGGGCGGCACCGCCGAGATCGGCCCGCGGCCGACCGGCGGCTACCGCGTCCGGGTCCGCTTCCCGCTCGCCGGTGACCCCGGGGTGCCGGTATGACGGCCGCGGCGCCACTGCGTGTCGTGCTCGTCGACGACCAGGCCCTGGTCCGATCCGGCTTCGCCCTGATCTTGTCGATCGAGGACGACATCGAGATCGTCGGGCAGGCCGACAATGGGGAGCGAGCCGTCGAGTTGGTGCGCCGGACCCGCCCGGACGTGGTCCTCATGGACGTCCAGATGCCAGGGCTCGACGGCATCGACGCGACCCGGCAAATCGTCGCCGACGGGTTGAGCAGGGTCGTCATCCTCACCACCTTCGATCGAGATGACTACCTCTTCGACGGCCTTTCGGCCGGCGCCAGCGGTTTCCTGCTCAAGAACGCCGATCCCGACGACCTCGTCTCCGCCGTCCGTGCGGTGGGTCACGGCCATGCGCTGCTCGCCCCAGAGGTGACCCGCCGCGTCATCGAGGCGATGACCGAGGCCGCAGCCGGTGCAGCTGCCGGCCGTGGTGCGACCCGGGAGCAACGTCGGGCGCTGGTCACCTTGACCGAGCGCGAACGTGAAGTGCTCGAGCTCGTCGCCGCCGGCCTGAGCAACGCCGAGATCGCCACCCGGCTGCATCTGGGGGAGGCCACCGTCAAGACCCATGTCTCGAACGTGCTGGCCAAGCTTGGGGTCCGCGACCGGGTGCAGGCTGTCGTGTTCGCCTACCAGGCTGGGCTCACCCCCGGGGCGGAGTGGCGCGATCCGCCGTCCGGCTGATCCCCCCGGGGCCGCGCGGACCTAGATTCGGTGCTGGCCGGCAGACCGGCCGCGCCGCGATCGAGGAGGGCCCGTGCTGGAGTTGCAGAGTGTGACCCGACGATTCGACGAGACCGTTGCCCTCGACGCGGTGAGCTTCGCCGTCCGGGACGGCTCCCTGACCGGTTTCGTCGGCGCCAACGGCGCAGGCAAGACGACGACCATGCGGATCATCATGGGCGTCCTGGCTGCCAACAGCGGCGAGGTGCTCTGGCGCGGGCATCCGGTGACTCCGGCGGACCGGCGCCGATTCGGGTATATGCCCGAGGAGCGGGGGCTCTACCCGAAGCAGCGCATCGCCGACCAGCTGGCTTATCTCGGCCGGCTCCACGGTATGTCGGCACCGGCCGCGGCGCGCGAGACGATGGCGCTTCTCGATCGGTTCGGACTCGCGGACCGCGCCAAGGACAAGGTGGAGTCGCTGTCGTTGGGCAACCAACAGCGCGTCCAGATCGCCGCCGCCCTGCTCTCCTCACCCGACCTGCTCGTCCTCGACGAGCCGTTCTCCGGACTGGACCCCGACGCGGTGCTCCACATGTCCGACCTGCTGCGCGAGCATGCCGGCCGCGGGGTCCCGGTGCTCTTCTCCTCGCATCAACTCGACATCGTCGAGCGCATGTGTGACGACCTGGTCATCCTGGCCCGTGGTCGGGTGGTCGCCTCCGGCACCATCCCCGAGCTGCGCACCCGCGGCAGCATCCGCCACCGCCTGGTCCTGGATCGTGACGCGGGCTGGGTGCGCGACCAGGCCGGCGTCCACGTCGTCGATGTCGACGGACCGGTGGCCGTCGTCGAGCTGTCCGCGGGTGCCGAACACGGCCTGCTCACCGAGGCGCTGCGCCGCGGCACCGTCCACGAGTTGGCCCGCGTGGTCCCCTCGCTCACCGACGTCTACCAGGAGGTGACCGCGCGATGACCACCGCGCCGAACACCGGACCGTCGACCAGTGCGGTCGAGTCCCGGACGGTCGAGTCTGTCGACCGCCGACCGCGATGGGCGACCGTCGCCCGCCGGGAGATCATCGTCCAGCTCACCGACCGGAACGTGCTCATCTCGACCGGGCTGACCCTGGCGTTGCTCGTGATCTCTCTCGGGCTGCAGGCCTTCCTGGCGGTGCGCTCCCACGAGTACACCGTTGCGGTCGTCTCCGTCGACGCCGCCGCCCTGGTGACCGAGGCCAACGACCTGGATCGCGCGGCCGGTGGCTCGACGACGCTACGGCCCCGCACGGTCGCCGATCCTTCTGCAGGTGAAGCCGCGGTCACCGAGGAGACGTCGTCCGCGCTCCTCACGGTGACCGACAACCGCTGGAGCCTGGTGGGCAACACCTCGCCCGAGCAGCCGCTCATCGACGCCCTCAGTGCGGCGTTGCGGCATCGCGCCTTGACCCAGGCAGCAGCCGCCGAGGGGGTGGCCGTCGACGAGCTGGTCAGCCGCACGACCCTCGGCGTTCGGATGCTGCACGCGGACGCGGAGAACGCCATGTTCTTCAGGGTCACCGGACTCGTCTTCGCGATGCTCTTCTACATCGCCTCGCTGCTCTTCGGCCTGGTCATCGCCAACAGCGTGGTGCAGGAGAAGCAGTCACGGATCGTCGAGATCCTCGCCTCGGCGATCTCGTTGCGGGACCTGCTCACCGGCAAGCTGCTCGGCAACCTCGTCCTGGCGCTGGGGCAGATGGTCCTGTATGTCGGTGCCGGGCTCATCGGGTTGGCCTTCACGCCGTGGAAGGGCCTGATACCCGGCATCGCCGGAGCAGCCGGATGGTTCCTCGTGTTCTTCGTCCTCGGCTTTGTCGCTCTCGCCGCGCTCTGGGCGGTGGCCGGAGCACTCGCCACGAGGACCGAGGACGTCCAGTCGACCTCCGCACCATTGACGATGATCATCGTGTTCACGCTCTTCGCCGGCTTGCTGTTCGAAGGCGTCGCCCTGCGCGTCGCGTCCTATGTCCCGATCATGTCCTCGATCGCCATGCCGCGACGGCTGCTCGACGGCAGCGCGACCTGGTGGGAGGCGTTGGTGTCGTTGGGGATCACCGCCGCGTTCGCGGTTCTCGCCGTGCGAGTGGGGTCGATGATCTACCGCCGATCCTTGCTGCAAACCCACGGCCGACTCTCCCTGCGGCAGGCTTGGGCCCTGGACGACTGAGCAGCGACAGTGATAGCGGGTGCTCCGACCAGTCTGGACCTAGTCGGAGCACCCGCGCCGGTGAGGTGGCCACCGCCACCATCCCCCTCAATCCCCACATCGCACCGGCGACATCGAACCCCTCGACTGCCGACGCAAGGGCAAGTTTAACGTTCCATCACCGTCAGGCCAAGCCCGCTGCGACCTCGCGGACGACCTCGACGATCACCCCGGTGACCTCCTCGACCAGGGCCTCGGCCACCGTCAGTGGCAGGGCCACGACGAGCACGTCCGATGCAGCGTGTCCGATGAGGATGCCGCGCCGCACCAGCTGCCGCCGGATCGGCTCGACCGACCGGGGCTGCAGCACGAGCGTGGCCAGCATTCCGGCACAGCTGACCGCCGCAACACCGTCGTCGGCCAGCGGCGACAGCCCCTCCGCCAGCCGGGCGCCGAGAGTCCTGGCTCGACGCTCAAAATCGCCGGTGGCGAGCATCCGCACCACCTCGTGGGCGACCGCACAGGCCACCAGGTCGCGGGTCTGGCCGCCGGAAGAGCCCCAGCTCAGCCCGGCCCGGCCGACGACCGCCCCGATCGAGCCGAACCCGCCGGCCAGCGACTCCCCCATGACGATGAGGTCCGGCGTCAGTCCCGCGGCGACGATCGAGCTCACCGCACCGCAGCGGCCCAGACCACTGACGCGCTCATCGGCGACCACGACACCGTCCGCGGACTGCACCGCGCGGGCCGAGGCGATCTGCTCTGGTGGGACAAGGCGTCCGGTGGCCAGATCCGGTGAGGAGACGACGAGGACCCGCCCGTCGAGCGCGCTGCGGCGTGCCGTGGCCAAGGCGGCGGCCAGCGCATCCGATCCGGAGCCGTGCAGCGAGACCCGGGCCATCCCGAGCAGGGCGGCCAGGTCTCGCGCCAGGGCGGGACCGACCGGGTCCAGGACGTCGGCGCCGGCCGAGACGCACCGGTCCAGTTGACGATGTGCGGCGGCCAGCAGCCGCGGGTGGCGATGCCCGAACGTCGGCCCCGCGGGGCTGGCGTCGACATAGTGACGACCATCGACGTCGATGAGCAGCTGGCGCTCGCCCCGGGCGACGACGACGCCGAGCGGGCCGGGCTCGTCGACGACGACCATGGCATGAAGGCGGCGGAAGTCCTCGCTGGTCACGACGTCGAGGTCGAGATCGAGGGCGAACGGGTCCTCCGGTCCGGCCATGCCGAAAGCCTGTCATACCCGGGAGCGGCCAGGGATCACCGAGCCCTCGTGGCAGGATCGGCGCCGTGACGTATGACGTGGCAGCGCTTCGAGCCCACTTCCCGTCGCTGGCCGAGGGAGCCGCTCATTTCGACGGTCCAGGCGGTTCGCAGGTCCCCGACGTGGTCGGGGCCGCGATGGCGGCGACCCTGACGGCCGCCATCGCGAACCGAGGCGTAGTCACCGCGGCCGAGCGCCGTGCCGAGGCCGCCGTGGCGGCCTTCCGGTCCGCGATGGCCGACCTGCTCGGGGCCCCGCCGCGCGGGATCGTCCACGGGCGCTCGATGACCGCCTTGACCTACGACCTGTCCCGCGCACTCGGCGCGACCTGGCGGCCCGGGGACGAGGTGGTCGTCACCGGATTGGACCACGACGCCAACGTCAGACCGTGGGTGCAGGCGGCCGAGCGCGCCGGTGCCACCGTCCGGTTTGCCGAGCCTGACCCGGAGACGACCGAGTTGTCCCCGCAAGCGGTGGCCGACGTGCTTGGACCGCGCACCACAGTGGTCGCGGTGACCGCGGCATCGAACCTGGTCGGGACCCGGCCCGACATACCGGCCATCGCCGACCTGGCCAGGGCGGCCGGCGCCTTGTCGTCTGTCGACGCGGTCCATGCCGCGGCGCACGACCCCATCGATCTGGCCCCGCTGGGCGCTGATCTGCTCGT
>JBPOIZ010000009.1:0-42810 GCA_052034115.1 Actinomycetota bacterium | reverse complement strand
CCACCTCTCGACCTTCCTGGGTCGACCCATCCATGAAGTAGGCACCGCGGCACCAGGGCAATTCCTGCGACGGCAGCACGGCCAGGCAGCGCCGGGCCGCTTCGCGTGCACCCGTCATGGAGAACCCTTGGTCGATGCGCGACCCCAAGTCGACGAGTTGCCCCAACTCGAAGTCGAGTCGCCGTTCGCGGATGAGCGCCTCGGCAGCCCGGCGCGCCTCGCGTCGAGTTTGCACCAGGCTCCACGCCGCGAGTCCGGCAGCTAAGACCGTCGCCACGCTACTTGCCCAATCAAGCACCAGGTCGCTCATCTGGCGAAACTAGCAGGCGGGTATCCGTGGAGGTCACGCGGCAGAAGGGTGCGCGCTCCGAGGCCGGGGGCCGCGAATTGGGACACGTCCAAGGGCAAGGAAACCAGCACGCAACGTCAGGGCCACGCCTCATCGACCCGGCGTGGCCCTGACCCCTCAGCGCGGGTCAGCCCTTCGCGATCACCTCACGCGCGAGCTGCAGAGCCTCGATGAGATCGTCAAGCTCCTTGCCGTTGACCCAGGTGAGATACGGGGGTGCCACGGCGGGCATGTCCGTCGCCGCTGACGGACAGGTGTCCCACTCCAACTCCAACTGGATCTCACCGACCCGCACGAAGCCCCGGTGGAGGGGCAAGTTCGTTGTCTCGTCACTGAGCGAGTGATCCACACACCACGACGGGCACGTCGGGCCAGGCTTGCCGGGCTTGGCCTCGTCCCGCAGCCATCCGCAGACCGGTGTCATCGGGACCCCACCATTCCCGCCGTGAGCCGTCCGATCGCCGACCCGATCATGTGCAACTCGACCGGGCTCGCCTGACTGCCCCGCTCGATCCGTGCGAGACGGCCGGCGGACACCACCAGCGCCTCACGGGCGACGGTCGTGCGGCTCAGACCAGCCGCTGTGCGGAAGATCCTGAAGACCGTCCCCGCTGGGATTGCGGGTTGAGTGCGGTTGTCGTTTGGGTCGTTGCTGTTCATGGTGTCCACCTCTCTGAGGAGGCTCGCCGTCCGACACGTATCCGACACGTGCCGACAAGACGACGGCCCCTGACCTGCGTTTCCGCTGGTCAGGGGCCGTTCGATCTGGTGGGCGATACTGGGTTTGAACCAGTGACCTCTTCCGTGTCAAGGAAGCGCGCTACCACTGCGCTAATCGCCCGAGTCGGGGCTTGCCCGAGTCGAGGTGGAGACGGGATTTGAACCCGTGTACGCGGCTTTGCAGGCCGCTGCCTCGCCTCTCGGCCACTCCACCGTGAAGGCGGTACACCCTCCGAGCGGACGACGAGGCTCGAACTCGCGACCTCAACCTTGGCAAGGTTGCGCTCTACCAACTGAGCTACGTCCGCAGGTCGTCGCACGCGGCCCCTGGGGCCCCGTGCGGCGTCCTAGACACTAGCCGATGACCCTCGCCTCGTCCAAACCGCCGCCCTCCTCGGGGATCGGCCACACGATTCGGGCAGCGGCGTTGAGTCCGGCGCCGATCAGGATCGAGATAGCCAGCGCATAGAACCAGATCAGCACGACGATCGGGGCACTGAGCGGGCCATAGATGGAGGTGCCCCCGACCGACATGTCGAGGATCCACCGCAGGCCTGTCGAGGCCCCCATCCACAGGACGAGCACCAGCACTGCCCCGGGCAGTTCACGCACCCACCAGAACCGGGCCGGTGTCGCGAGGTGGTATAAAGCCGCGAGTCCGGCAACCCCGACCAGCGCGACCACCGGCCAGTAGAGCGCCGCCACCCAGTGCCACGCCTCGGGCAGCCAGGAAGCGATGAGCGACGGGCCGAGGGCCACCAGAGGCAGGGTGACGGCCGCCCCGAGGATCCCCCCGACATACAGCGAGAAGCTCAGCGCCCGCGTGCGGACGATCCCGCGCACGCCGGACTGCCCGTACATGATCGAGATGGTGTCGAGGAAGACGTTCAGTGCCCGCGACCCGGACCACAGCGCGAGCACGAAGCCCACCGAAAGCAGGTCGAGACGACCGCGTTCGAACACGTCGTCGATCGTCGGCATGACGACGGCGCTGACCGACTCCTCGGTGAAGATCTGGCCCGCGTAGTCGCGCACCGCCTCGGTCAACTGGGCCACAGCGTCCTGCCCGAGGATCTGGCCGACATAGCCGGCGCCGGAGAAGAGCGACAGCACGAGCGGCGGCAACGACAGCAACATGAAGAACGCGCCTTCGGCGGCCAGACCGGTGACCCGGTAGCGCAGGCACAGCCGCACCGTCCACAGGACGAGTCGCGCCGTCGCCGTCGCCCCCCGGGCACCGTCCAACCGCCGCCGGAGCCATTCGGTCAGCCGGAAAGCCACCGGGCCGCCGTCACGCGTCGGCCAGCCGGGCCTTCTCCGCCGCCACGTCGAAGGTGGCTGCCGGCCACACCGGGTCCATGTCGGTCAATGCCTCGAGGAGGAGCTGCTGGACCGCCAACCTGGCATACCACTTGTTGTCCGCGGGCACGACATACCAGGGCGCGGATAGCGTCGAGCACCGCGTCAGCAGGGTCTGGTACGCCTCCATGTAGTCGTCCCAGTGAGCCCGCTCGTCGACGTCACCGGGGCGGTACTTCCAGTGTTTGTCGGCACGGGCCAGCCGCTCGGTCAGGCGCGCCTTCTGCTCGTCCTTGGAGATGTGCAGCATCACCTTGATGATCCGCGTGCCGGACGCGGCGACCTTGCGCTCGAAGGCGTTGATCTGCGCGTACCGCTTCTTCCACTCGGTGGGCGGCACAAGGTCGTGGACCCGCACGATGAGGACGTCCTCATACTGCGATCGGTCGAACACACCGATCATGCCCGGCCCCGGCAGCGCGTTGCCGATCCGCCAGAGGAAGTCGTGGGCGCGCTCCTCCGCGGTCGGTGACTTGAACGCGGTGATATGCACGCCCTGCGGATCGACGGCGCCGACGACGTGGCGCATGATGCCGCCCTTCCCCGCGGTGTCGAGACCCTGGATGATGAGCAGGACCGAGCGCTTGCCACCGCCCTTGGACTCGGCGAACAGCCGCTCCTGGAGCTCGCCGAGGCGCTCGGACAGCGCCTCCAGCGCGTCCTCACCGTCCTCCTGATCGCCCTTGAACCCAGGCGTGGAGTCCGGGCTGATGTCGCTGAGCCGGTCGGTCCGCTGGAAGAGCAGCACCTCGGAGAACCGCTTGGTGACACCGGCCTCCTTCTTGGCCGCCTTGGTGGCCTTCGCCGCCGGCACCTCGTCCACGACCGCTGCCTCGACCGTTGAGGTGGTCACGGCGGCCGGCTGCGCGGCGTTCCCCATCGCCTTCGCGGCGTCCTTGGCAATCTTCTTGCCGGCATTCTTACCCGCCTTCTTCGCGGCCTTTGCGGCCTTCGCGGCCGCCTTCTCAGCAGCCTTCTCAGCAGCCTTCTTGGCAGCCTTGTTCTTGGATGACTTCGACATGGTGGCCATCCTGCCGCACCAGACTGCACGAGAACAGGTCTGTGCGCGCACGACATACTGAGTGCATGCGTGTCCTGGTGGATGACCGACCGGTCGGCGATCCGTATTCGCCGGGGCGCGTCCTCACCGACGACGAACTCGCCACCCTGTATGCCGAGCATGTGTCACGCGCGGTCCGGGCCGCGTTCGTCACCACCGTCGACGGCGCCGTGGCAGGCTCGACGGGACGGTCCGGGTCCATCAACACGGCCTCCGATTTCGCGGTGTTCTCGCTGGTCAGGGCCTTGAGCGACGCCACCATGGTCGGCGCAGGCACGGCCCGCACCGAGGGGTATGGCGCCGTCACCACCGATCCGCGGTGGCGGGAGACGAGAAGCACTTACGGGCTGGATGACCCATATATCACCGTCGTAGTCTCGCGTTCCGGTGACGTCCCGTCGACGCTCGCGCCATCACCGGACGTCGTGCGGCTCATCACGTGCTCGGCCGCGCCAGGACTCGCCCGGGCCCGCGACACCCTAGGGGCCGCGCACGTCCTCGTGCACGGGAGCGACGAGGTCAGTCTCACCGATGCGGTGCAGGACCTGGCCGAGCGCGGCCTAGGACGGCTGCATCTCGAGGGCGGCCCGCACCTCATGGGCGCCATGCTGAGTGCCGGGCTGGTCGACGAGCTCGACCTGTCGACCAGTCCGCTCCTGGTCGGCGGCCACGCCGCCAGGCTGGCCGTCGGCCCGCAACTCCAGGCGCCCGTGCGGTTGCTGACCCTCATCGAGGAGGACGGGACTCTCCTGGCCCGTTGGGTCACCCGGCAGCGCGAGCGCTGAGCCGATCGTCCACATAGTCCGACACCAACCGCTCCCACCGTCCCGGGTCGACATTCCACTCCTGGCAGTGCCCGGCGACCCCGTCGTCGACCAGGGTGATCAGGTCTGGGCGCAGCCCGGCCAGGCGGTGCGCTGCCCGGTTAGGCACGACGTCGTCGGCGCTGCTATGGATGACGAGCATCGGGTGCGCCAGCTCGTCGGCCCGGGCCACCCAGTCGGTGCGGGCGAGGTCCAGCGGCTCGGGGAGCCCGACCAGTTTCGAGGACGCGGCACGGTCGGTCATGAGCCGGCCGGCCAGCCTCGCCACCGCGGCTGGCGCGCGGTTCAACCCAGCCTGGTGTTCGAGCACCTCGGGCCAGCTCAGCACCGGACCGTCGAGAACCACGGCCCCCAGGAGGTCACCGAACGCCCACCGCGAGAGGGTCTGCATGACCACGGCGCCGCCCATCGACCATCCCACCAGCACCAGCGACTGCGCCCCGCGCGCCACAGCAAGCCGCGCGGCAGCGTCGACGTCACGCCACTCGGCCAACCCCAGTGCATAGAGGCCGCGTCGCCCGGCCGGGGCGCCGATGTCGTTGCGGTACATCGGCACCACGCAGGTCACCCCGAGCTCGTGCAGCGGCCCCAGCGCCCGCAGCGCCTCCTCTCGGGTCGCGCCTCGACCATGGACCAGGACCGCCCACGCCCCATGGTGGGCTCCCTCGGCTCGCCCGGGGACGATCCAGGCGGGCAGCGCTCCGAGCTCGCCGTCGATCAGCACGTGCTCGGTCGCCATACCGAGGCTGACGTCGGGAGGCTCGCACCAGAAGTAGGCATCCCAGCGGGCCGGGCCGGGCCGCGGCACACCGGCGTCCACGGCCACAAGCTCCCGACGCACCGCGTCTGCGGTCAGCCCGCCCGTCTCGATCAGCCCGATGCGCAGGTGCCCGCGATCGCCGTCGAAGAACAGGCCATAGTGGCCCGGGCGGAGCGTGAGCTCACTGCGCCGAAGGGTCACCGAGACATCGCTGACGTCAAGGATCTCGACGTCATCGACATACTCTCGCTCTGGCGTCAGGATCCGCCGGGCCACGTAGGTCGACGCAGCCAGTCCACCGGCGCCGAGTGCCGCCGCGCCGCCCACCATCGCCGCGCCCGCCACCCGAAGCACGCCGCGTCGGGCTCCGCCCCACTCTCGCCGCTGTGTCACGGGCCTATCCTCGCAGGATGGATCTGCCCTTCTCCCTGCCGCTGGCCCCGATGCTCGCCAAGGCGGTGCCGGAGGTGCCCCACCTGTCCCCAAGCGGGGACGCACTGGTCTACGAGCCGAAGTGGGACGGGTTCCGCGCCCACATCCTGCGCGACGGCGACGAGGTGGTGTTGGCCAGCCGCGGCGCCAAACCCCTGACCCGCTACTTCCCGGAGGTCGTCGACGCCGTCCGTGACCTGCTGCCGGCGCGCTGCGCGCTGGACGCTGAGATCGTGGTGCGTCGCGGGGAGCCCGGTGCGCAACGCCTCGACTGGGAGGCCCTGTCCCAGCGCATCCATCCCGCCGAGTCGCGGATCCGGCGGCTCGCCGCCGAGACCCCCGCTGAGCTGGTCTGCTTCGACATGCTCTCCCTCGGCGACGCCAACCTGCTGGAGACTCCCCTGCACGAGCGCCGGGCCCTGCTCACCGAGGCCCTGACGGCACTTCGGCCCGCCGACCCCATTCACGTCACCGCTCAGAGCGCCGACCAGCAGGTGGCGCTCGATTGGTTCACCCGGTTCGAGGGGGCCGGGCTCGACGGCGTCATGGCCAAGCCCGTCGGCGATCGCTACCGGCCCGGCGTGCGCGGCTGGTTCAAGATCAAGCACAAGCGCACCGCAGAAGCAGTTCTCGTCGGCTACCGCGTGCACACCTCCGGACGCGGGGTCGGCTCGCTGCTCATCGGCCTGTATGACGGCCAGCGATTCTGGAACGTCGGCGGCATCAGTGCCTTCACGGCGGCCCGCCGCCTCGAACTCATCGAGGAGCTGGAGCCCCTGGTCATCCGCAACGACGACGGCGCGGCGGCCGGCGCGCACACCGACCGGTCCCGCTTCTCCTCGAACAAGGACGTGTCTTTCGTGCCGCTGCGGCCCGAGCGGGTCGTCGAGGTGGCCTTCGACCAACTCGAAGGCCACCGGTTCCGCCACGCGGTGACCTTCCTGCGGTGGCGTCCGGACCGGGACCCCACCTCGTGCACACTGGACCAGATCGACCGCGCACCGGCCTACGACCTGGCGGCCGTCCTCGATGCCTGACCTCGCTCAGTCCTCGGTCCAGTTGGCCGCGTTCTTCCGGCTCGGCTGCACCCGCGGCGGTTCACCGGGCATCTTCGGATAGTCCGGCGGGAACGGCATCTCCCCCAATCCGCGGTCGAGATCGGCCTCCCACAACCCCAACGCTGGATGGATGGACCCCACCTGGTCGGTCATGTCCGCCCAGGGGTCACCCTGCGCCGCCACGCGTTCAGGGACCGACCGCACGGTGAAGTCCAGCGGCGCGACCTGCGGCAGCTCCGCCCAGGTCACCGGCGTCGAGACCGGCGCACCGGGCAGCGGCCGCGGACTGTAGGCGGACGCGATGGTCCGATCCCGGCACGCCTGGTTGAAGTCCACGAAGACCTTCGCGCCGCGCTCCTCCTTCCACCATGCGGTGGTCACCAGGTCCGGCAGTCGGCGCTCCACCTCGCGGGCGATCCCGATGACCCCGTGCCGCACCTCGAGGAACTCGGCCTCCGGCGCGATCCGGGCGAACACATGCACGCCTCGATTGCCGGACGTCTTGGCGTATGCCGTCAGCCCCAACTCGGCCATGAGCTCACGCAGGGCCAACGCCGCCTCGACCGCGTCGGCGAAGCCCCGGCCGGGTTGCGGGTCGAGGTCGATGCGCAGTTCGTCAGGCTCGTCGGCGGCCCACGACCCCGCGGTGCGAACCGGCCAGGGGTGCAGCGTCACAGTGTTCATCTGCACCGCCCACACCGCCGTGGCGGGCTCGGCCACTACCAACTGCGGATGCGCCCGACCCGAGGGGTAGCGGACCATCACGGTCGAGGCCCAAGCCGGCACCCCGCGGGGCGGGTTCTTGGAGTAGAACTCCTCACCGTCGATGCCTCCGGGGAAGCGCTGCAGCGTCACCGGCCGGTCCCCCACGGCCCGCATCAAGGGCTCGGCGACCGCAGCGACATACCGCGCCAGCTCGCCCTTGGTCACTCCGCAGTCCGGCCACATGACCCGATCCGCGCTGGAGATCCGCACGGCGCGGGTCACCCCGCCCGGTCCGGGCACCTCGACAACCTCGGTCTGAGCCACGCTGCTGAGGGTAGCCTGCCCTCAGCAGCCGAAACTTCAGGAGCAGGTATGACGCAGTCGCCCTACGAACTGACCGATGAGCAGTGGCGGGCTCGGTTGACGCCACAGGAGTTCCACGTCCTGCGCGAAGCGGGCACCGAGCGGGCGTTCACCGGCGAATACACCGACACCGAGACCGAAGGGGTCTATTCGTGTCGCGCCTGCGGCGCCGAGCTGTTCCGCTCCGAGACGAAGTTCCACTCGCACTGTGGGTGGCCGTCCTTCTACTCCCCGCTCGCCGAGGACCGAGTGCGCTACATCGAGGACCGCAGCCTCGGTCGGGTGCGCACCGAGGTGCGCTGCGCCCGGTGCGACTCCCATCTGGGCCACGTCTTCGAGGGCGAGGGCTACGACACCCCGACGGACCTGCGCTATTGCATGAACTCCGTCGCACTGCGTCTGGCACCCGACGAGGCGTGACCAGATCGTGACGCGGCGGTCACCCCGCCGATGGAACCGGTGACGCCGACGCGGCCATCCAAGAAGCGACCCGACATCCTCGGCCGCCGAAGGAGACCACGATGCGCCACTCCCCCACCCCACAGCTGCGCGGACGGCGGGCGCTCGCCCTCGCCGCAGCCTTCGGCTTCGCACTGGCCGGCTGTTCGTCCGCGGGCACGTCCACGGCGGGCAGCGCCGCTCCTGAGCCGAACGCCGTCGCCGGTGCCCCGGACAAGGCAGCCTCGGACGGCGGCGCCCCAGCGGTCGACGGCGGTGCGGCCCGGGCGGACAACGGAGGGTCCCGCTCGCTCAGCGAACAAGTCGCCGGTCGTCAGATCGTCCGCACCGCCTCGGTCGCCGTGACGGTGACCGATGTGGACACGGCGAGCACCGCCCTGCACGCCGCCATCGTCGGTGCCGGCGGCATCATCCTCGACGAGACCCGCAGCGCCGAGGAGCCCTGGCCCACAGCTGTCGAGGGCGACCGAGCCCTGATCGAGAAGGTTGCGACGGGGACGCTGACGGTCACCGCACAGGTGCCGTCGGCCACCCTGGATCGGATCGTGGACCGCATCGATGACCTCGGGACCCTGGTGCAGCGCGCCACCACGAGTTCCGACGTCACGAGTCAGGTCATCGACACCACGAGCCGACTTGCGACGATGAAGGCCAGCATCGAGCGGGTCCGGGCGCTCATGGCGCAGGCCAAGGACATCGGCCAGGTGGTCACGCTCGAGGGTGAGCTGAGCCGCCGCGAGGCGGACCTGGAGTCGCTCCAGTCCACCCTGGCTGCTCTCAAGGACCAGGTGGCCATGTCCACCCTGACGGTGACGATGTCCACCACCGCTCCCACCGAGGTCGATCAGGAGGACGGCTTCCTCGCCGGGCTGTCGCGTGGCTGGACGGCCTTCGCCGCAGCTGTGATCGGCGGGTTGACCTTCCTCGGAGCGGTGACGCCGTTCGTTCTGTTCGCGCTGCTCGTCGCCATCCCGGTATGGCGGTTCATGCGCCGCCGCGCCGCGGGACCTGCCCCCACACCTGCCCCCTCGGCCGCGGCGAACGCTCCCGCGGCCGAGGTGGGGGCGGACCCGAAGCCTGCCGAGTCCGAAGCGGTCGCCACGGCGTCCAGCTGAGGCTCCCGACGTGACGGAGCCGGGGTGGGCCATCGGCACACCCCGGCTCCGCTCCGGTGCTATAGGCGGGGGAAGTGCCGGAACTGCCCACCGTCGTCGATGTCGGTGTCGGTGCTCGCCGGGCCCACGATCAACGGGTCAGGGGTGCCCACCACCTTGGTGTTCTTGCTCGGGTAGTCGACCTGCGACAGGACGACGCGCATCGCCTCGAGTCGGGCGCGCTTCTTGTCGTTGCTCTTGATGACGGTCCACGGGGCATCGGCCGTGCTGGTGTAGAAGAACATCGCCTCCTTGGCCTCGGTGTAGTCCTCCCAGCGGTCCAGGCTCGCCATGTCCGTCGGCGAGAGCTTCCACTGACGCACCGGGTCCAACCGGCGGGCGTCGAAGCGGCGCAACTGCTCGGCGTGTCCGACGGAGAACCACATCTTGATGACCTGGACGCCCGCGTGCACCAACATCCGCTCGAACTCGGGGGTCTCCCGCATGAAGTTGAGGTACTGCTGGGGAGTGCAGTAGCCCATGACCCGCTCGACACCGGCACGGTTGTACCAGGAGCGGTCCATGAAGACGATCTCGCCCCCGCTCGGCAGATGTGCGACATACCGCTGGAAGTACCACTGGGTCTGCTCGCGTTCGGTGGGCTTGTCGAGCGCCACGACGCGCGCGCCGCGTGGGTTCAAGTGCTCCATGAACCGCTTGATCGAGCCGCCCTTGCCGGCCGCATCGCGGCCCTCGCAGATGATGAGCAGCTTGGTGCCCGACTCCTTGACATGCTTCTGCAGCTTGAGCAGTTCGATCTGCAGCAGCCGTTTGGTCGCCTCGTAGTCCTCGGTCGACAGCTTCTTCGAGTACGGGTAGCCCTGTCGCCACGCAGGCAGGGGCTTGTCCTTGCTCGGTTCCTTCGCCGGCTCGCTCGGCGGGGCCGAGGTCGTTGCCTCGCCGAGCGTGGGCTCGGCCGGCTCGTCATCGTCGCCGAGGAGCTCGTCCACCGTCGAGATCTGAGACGCGTCGACGGTGATCACTTCCTGAGCGACGGAGGCCGGGCGCGCAGCGGCCTTGGCGACCGCGGCCCGCTTCCTCGGAGTCGTGGTGCGGGGCGTCGTCGTGCGGGTGGCACGGGTGGTCATGGATCCTCCAGTCGGGCACTACGGGAGTAGAAACTGGTCCGGTATGCCGGACGGGCAAACGGTAGTCCGGCCCGGATGAGGGCGCGGGGTCGAAGGTCCCTGCGGGCGGTCAGCGGCAGGGACGCCGCGCCGGGCGGGAGGCCCTTATGCTGGGCCCGTGGCCAAGGCGAGTGCATCGTCGCAGGGGTGGCTCGGACCGATCCGCGCGTGGGTCGCGGCGCAGCCGCTCGCTCGGCTTTCGTATGCCGCCTTGCTCATCGTCCTGCTCGGTTCGGCCCCGTTCGGGGGGTGGCGCAGCACGGCGAGCGACGCCGTGGCACAGGCCGCGCCGGGTGAGGTCCTCAGCACCGGACAACTCGAGATCACCATGGAGCGAGCCATCTGGTCCACTCGCCCGGCCCTGACCTTCTCGGCGAACAAGCGGGGGGTCTACGTCCTCGTCCTCGGCACCGCCCGCGTGGTCGGCGACCAGACCGTGGGGTTCCAGGGCATCGCCGACTCGATGCGCTTGCTCGGGGTCGAGGATCTCTACCGGACCCCCAACGGCACCGAGAAGCAGACATCGCCCGCCGACCAGGTGGCCCCCGAGCTCTGGTACCGCGACGACGCCACCCGGCTCGGTGCCCTCGGCCCCGGTATGACGTACGGCGTCGCCTTCGTCTTCGAGCGACGTGGCGCCGGCAGCACCCTCGGCGACACCTTGCCGGTCACCGTCTACCGGGACACCTATCGGCGCCACTCCATCAACGGCGACATGGAATGGCTCGACCCGACCCCGGCATACCGCCTGGTCCTTCCCCTGGAGGAGCGCCCACCGGTGTCCGAGGATGCGCCATGAGCTCGACACCGCCCCCGCTCGGCCCAGGCCGGCGACGGCGAAAGGCCACCGCCGCGCTGCTCGTCGTGGCCGCGCTCGCCGTGGGCCGAGTGGTCACCGACAGGCTCCCGGGCGACGACGTGACCGATCGCCCCTTCACCGTGACCGGGTCGTTGACCGACGAGGTCGCACTGCGCACCGGTTCGGTGCGGGTCCTTGAGCTGCACGGAGCACCGACGATCGACACCGGCATCGACGGCTACCGCACCCCCGGGCTGTGGCTGACCGCCTCGCTGCGGTTCGTGCCCAGCGACGGCACCTCGACCCTGTCGTATGCCGCCGTGCGCTCCCGGGATGGCCGGGTCTGGACGGCCGACGGGCGAAACCGGATCTCATGCCCGCTGATGGTCGCCCTGGTCCCGTCCAGGTGCGTCCTCAACATCGAGGTCGCCCCCGAGGCCCTGCCTGGCGCCGAACTGCTCCTGGCGCCCCTCAGCACCGATCAGCGGCGCGACAGCATGGCCGTCATCGACCTCGGCATCACCGCCGAACAGGTCACCCAATGGCAGGCGCAGACCCAGACGGTCGTCCTCCCGGACGTGGAGGTGGGAGTCGCTTGACCACTCCTCGTCCGTCGTGGTGGACGCGTAACCGCTGGGGCATCATCCTGCTCCCGGTGGCCATCGTCGCGGCCCTGGCGGCCAGCAGCGCCCGCGTGGTGCTCTTCTGGTGGCCCTACGGGCCGCATGAGGTGACGCGCGGTGTCGTCGGCCACCCGGTGGAGTTCACCGAGGGATGGATCGATCTCGCGGGCCACCACGACCGGTCGTTGTCCCTCACGATCACCGACGTCGACCAGGTGAGCGCGATGACCTCCGAGACCAGGGGCACCGTCGAGGTGACGACTCCGCCCGGCACCGTGCTGTGGGCCGTGACGATGCACGTCGACGCCGACCCCGACCAGGTCCTCTGGGGCTGCCATCTGGCCGTCCTGGATCGCGAGGGCCGATCGTTCGACAACGACTTCGGCCGCGGCATCGAGCCGAGCTATCAGGTCAAGAGCCCTCCGTGCACCCCGGACGGGGCGATCGGCCCGATGCCCGTCCTCTTCGAGGGGCAAGAGCAGGACCCGGAGACGATCAACCGGCCGGCGTCATACACGACCCAGGCGTATGTCGTGACTCCGGCCGACGTCCGACCCACCGTGGTCCGGCTCTGGTGGAACTACCCTTCGGTGGTCGAGGTCGCGCTGACCTCGCAGTCCTGACCGGACCCCGACAGCCCCCCGGGGGCAACCGATGACCCCTGGGCCGACAGCAGCCGGTCGATCGCTGCAGAGAGCAGGCCGACGACCACCACGGTGTAGGCCGCCCGCCCGATGAGGTCCACGTAGGGCGCGAACGGGACCATGTCGTTCGGCGACCTCGGCCCGATGGCCCACCGGGCCAGTTCGCCGACGCCCGTCTCGGCCAGTTTGGCCAACAAGAAGACCAAGCAGAAGGTCAGCATGGGGGCCAACCCGGCCCGGCCCAGCAACGTCAGCCCGTCGATCAGGCCCTGGAACCGCCCCCGCAGATCCTCGGTCATCTCCCCGGCGGCGCGCCGCACCGCCGCCGGCACGCGTCGGGTCACGGTTGCCGTTGCGCCCTCGGTTGCCTCGCCGGAGGGGGCATCCTCCGCGCCGAGGCTACGGCCATAGACGACCGCGCCGACGGTCAACCAGGCCAACGGCACGACCACGAGGACGTCAAAGCTGGTGACCGCCCCGATGAGCCAGCCCAGCCACTCCTGCAGCGGCTCGCCGAGGGCCCCCATCGCGGACACCGCGTTCGACCACCAGTCGGACAGGGTCGTGACGAGCTGGCGGTCGGCGATCCACTCCTTCCACCCATCGATCTGCGACGCGGCGCCGGTCGCCAGGAGCGCGACCCACGTCACTTCGACATACGCCGCGAGCAGACCCCACGGGGTCCCCCGCCGGGGCAGACCGAGGCGACCGATGAGCCACCGAAGGCCGAACGCGACGGCGACGAGGAGCCAGAACCCGGACCCGGACGCGATGACCGTCCGCTCGCTGTCCAACGTGCCGTTGCCGAGCCAGAAGTCGGCGTTGTTGAGGAACTCGTCGGCGTTGGCCAGGTTGACGAAGATGAACTGGTCTTCTCGGAGATAGCCCTGCGCGGCATAGACCGCGAAGAAGGGGACCAAGGTGCTGGCCAGCAAGGCGAGGCGGTGGCCGACGATGTCCCGCCAGTGCCGACCTCCCTGGGGCACGTCGTCGGTGACCCCGCCGTCGAAGATCCCGGCGTGCAGCGAGGGCGCTACGACGCGCAGCATGAGGATCAGTGCCGACAAGGTCGCCAGCGGCGCCAATGGCAGCAGGAGGGCGCCGACGAGGTGGTTCCACGAGGTGGCCCACACGGCAAGCCACAACACACCGTTGCGCACTGCTTGGCCGGTGAAGAACAGCACGAGCAGCACCGGCCAGTGAGCCGCGACGATGCGGCCCGCGTGCAGCACGACGGCGAGGACCGTTCGCACCCGCAGCCCGCCGCCCATGCCCCGGATGTTACCCAGGTCGCCCACCCCTCGCCCGGGCAACGGCTCAGCCTGCCGCGATACCGACCACCCCGAGCAGGCTCAGCGCCACCCCGAGGTGCTGGATGTGCCGCAGGTGCTCGTGCAGGAGCAGCCGCGCCAAGAGGATCGTCACCACGGGATACAGCGAGCCGAGCACCGCCGCGACGCTGACCATGCCCTGCGAGGAGGACGCCATGAACAAGAAGTTGGCCAGCGCATCGGCCGCTCCGATGGCGGCCAGGGGCAGCCACGCCCTGCCCGCCTGGCGCAGCGCAGGTCCAGCGCGCCGCCGGGCAACCAGGAGGATCACCACACAAGCCGTCGCAGTGGTCAGTCGCATGGTCCAGGTGGTCAGCACCGTCGAGTGGCGGCCCGCGCGGTCCATGGCGAAGAGGGCCAGGCCGAAGAGCAACGCCGCGGCACCCCCCAGCGTCACAGCCCGTGCGTTGACCTTGGCGTGCAGCTCCGGACCGGCGGCCAGCGACGCACCGACCAGCGCGGCCGCCATACCGGCCCACATCAACGGGGTCGGCGCCTCGCCCAGGGCGACCCCGAGCGCGACCGGAACGGCGCCACCGAGCGCAGCGATGGCCGCGACCACACCCATCGGACCGATCGCCAGCCCCCGATAGAAGCACATCAGGCCGCCCGCGCCGAAGACCGCCGCCCCGATCGCCCAGGCCAGCCATGGTCCGCCCGCGGGGCGATCCCCCATCGCGAGCACCGCAGCGGTGAGGGGCACCACGGCCAGGGTCTGTGAGGCGCCGACGACCAAGTAGGGAGGCATGCGCCGGGACAGGACGCCACCGGCGAAATCGCTCACCCCCCACACGAGCGAGGAGGCCAGGGCGAGGAGGACGACCACCGGTGCAGGCTACCGAGCCTGGACCCGGCGTGGCCTGCGCGTCTCGGCGCAGCCCGCGACCTAGGCTCGCCCCATGCACACCCGGCGCCTGCCTCGGGACCACTCGGTCGTCTTCGCCCGAGTCGTCGCAAGGTTGCGCGTCGCGGTCACCCGCCCGGAGATCCGACTCACTGAGGTCCCGGCTCCGCAGCGCATCGCCCCCTACGCCTGGGCCGTCACCGCCGATGTCGTCGACGCCTCCGCCGACGGTGACGCCGACCTGGCCACCGGCCGCTTCGTCCTGCTCTACGACCCTGCCGAACCGGAACCGTGGAGCGGGCCGTGGCGCATCGTCACCTTCGCCCGCGCCGAGCTCGAGCCGGAGTTGGCCACCGACCCGTGCCTGAGCGAGGTCGGCTGGTCCTGGCTTCTCGACTCATTGGCCGCCCAGGAGGCCCAGTTCCTCGCCGAAGCGGGCACGGTGACCCGGGTGGTCTCGGAGAGTTTCGCCGGCCTGTCCGATCGCGAGCCGTCGGTAGAGATGGAGATCCGGGCCTCCTGGACCCCGGCCGACGACGACCCGACTCCCCATCTTGCGGCGTGGCTTACCCTGGTGTGCACGATCGCCGGCCTGCCACCGCTGCCGGACGGCGTCGTCGCTCTCCCGGGTCAGCGGCGCTGATCGTGAGAGATGTCCTGCGGCGCCACGTTCGCCGCACCCTGACCTGAAGCGAGACTCGTATGTCGGCCGACGCCACCAGCCTGTCCGGGCCCCGGCGCCGTCGACGCACCCGGGCGGCCCGACACGTCGAGTTCCCGCCCAGGCCGGACGGACCCGTCGTGGGTGAGCCCTCCGACGGAGCAGCCGACGCCCCGTCCACCGGCACTCCACTGACCGAGCCGATCGGTGGCGTGCCGCCGGTCATCGAGACCCAGGACGCGCTGGACGAACTCGTCGCCGGACTCGGCGGCGCAGCCGGACCGATCGCGATCGACGCGGAACGGGCCTCCGGGTACCGCTATGGGCAGCGGGCCTATCTCATCCAGCTGAACCGGCGGGGCTACCGCACCGCCTTGCTCGACCCGATCGCGTTCACCGACCTCAGCGGGCTGGCCGGCGCCCTGAGCGGCAGCGAATGGGTCATCCACGCCGCCACCCAGGACCTGCCCTGCCTCGGCGAGCTCGGTCTGCGACCCACTGCCCTGTTCGACACCGAGTTGGGCGCCCGCCTGGCCGGGCAGCCACGCGTCGGCCTCGGTGCGGTCGTGGAGCACTACCTCGGTTTTGTCCTGGCCAAGGAGCACTCGGCAGCGGATTGGTCGACCCGACCGCTTCCGGAGCCCTGGCTGAGGTACGCGGCCCTCGACGTCGACGTCCTGCTCGACCTTCGTGACGCGCTCGAGGCCGACCTGGACTCGCAGGGCAAGCTGCAGTGGGCGCGGGAGGAGTTCAGCGCGCTCGTCGGCTTCGTCGGGCCGGCACCGCGGGTGGATCCGTGGCGCCGCACGTCCGGGATGCATCGAGTGCGCAAGCCGCGCGATCTGGCGGTGATCCGCGAGGTGTGGCAGGCACGGGACGAGATCGCCGCCGAGCGCGACGTCTCCCCCGGGCGGGTCCTGCCAGATGCGGTCATCGTCGCGTTGGCGCAGGCCGAGAACCTCACCGAGGAGGTCATCGCCGCGACCAAGGAGTTGCGCGCCGCCCGCCGCTACGCCGCGGTGTGGGTGGCTGCCGTCCGTCGGGCTCGCGCCTTGCCGACGGTGGATCTCCCACCGGTAACGCTGCCGTCCGGCTCCCCCCCACCACCTCGGGCGTGGGCCGATCGGGACCCGATCGCTGCCAAGCGGTTGGCGGTGGTGCGCACCGGGCTGGCCGCGCTCTCGGAGGAGCACCGGGTTCCGCAGGAGAACTTGTTGGCGCCCGACCTCATGCGGCGGGTCCTGTGGACCGCCCCGACCGACGGTTCCTCCCCCGTGGACGCCTTGGCGGCCGGCGGCGCACGACCCTGGCAGATCGCGCTGGCCGGTCCGCTGGTCGCCCAGGCCTACGCTGAGCACCCGTCTGCGTGACAGCCATCACGGGGCGCATGACGCGCCAGGCTGGTGCCACCGTGACGGCGTTTGTTACTGGCCAGTAGGCTAGGGGCGTTCAGCCACCCACTACTGACCTCCAGGGAGGCCATCGTGCCCCGCACCGTGCGAGAGGTTGTCTTTGTCGAGGGAGTGCGCACTCCGTTCGGCAAGGCCGGCGACAAGGGCATCTACGCCCAGACCCGAGCCGACGACCTCGTCATCAAGTGCATCCGTGAGCTGCTGCGGCGCCACCCGGAGTTGCCCCCGGAGCGGGTGGAGGAGGTCGCCATCGCGGCGACCACCCAGATCGGCGACCAAGGCCTGACCATCGGGCGGGTCGCGGCCTTGCTGGCCGGGCTGCCGAAGACCACGCCCGGCTACTCGATCGACCGGATGTGCGCGGGAGCCATGACGGCGGTGACCAGCGTCGCTGGGGCCATCTCCATGGGCGCCATCGACATCGGCATCGCCGGTGGGGTGGAGCACATGGGCCGACACCCCATGGGTGAGGGGGTCGACCCGAACCCCCGGATCATCGCCGAGAAGCTCGTCGACCCCTCCGCCCTGGTCATGGGCCAGACCGCGGAGAATCTCCACGACCGGTTCCCTGCCGTGACCAAGGAGCGCTGCGACGCGTATTCGATCGGCAGCCAGGACAAGCTCGCCGCGGCATACGCCGCCGGCAAGATCCAGCCCGACCTCGTTCCCGTCGCCACCCGGCACCAGGACAAGGGCTGGGGTATGGCGACAACCGACGAGCCGCCCCGCCCCGGCACGACGATGGCCGATCTGAATGCACTGAAGACCCCGTTCCGCCCACATGGGCGCATCACCGCGGGCAACGCAGCGGGCCTCAACGACGGCGCCACCGCCTGCCTGCTGGCCGCCGAGGAGACCGCCGCCGAGCTCGGTATGACGGTCGGCATGCGGCTGGTGTCCTACGCGTTCGTCGGTGTCGAGCCCGAGGTCATGGGCATCGGGCCGGTGCCGGCCACCGAGAAGGCCCTGGCCAAGGCCGGGTTGAGCATCGACGACATCGGCCTGTTCGAGCTCAACGAGGCGTTCGCCGTCCAGGTCCTGGCCATGCTCGACCACTTCGGCATCGCCGACGACGACGCACGGGTCAACCCGTGGGGCGGCGCCATCGCGGTGGGCCACCCGCTGGCCTCCTCCGGCGTGCGGCTGATGAACCAACTGTCCCGGCAGTTCGCCGAGCACCCCGAGGTCCGCTATGGGCTGACCGCCATGTGCATCGGCATCGGCATGGGCGGCGCCGTCATCTGGGAGAACCCGCACCACCAGGACTATGTGAGCAGCGTCGGGAAGGACGTGGCGTGATGACCACCCAGGAACTGGCCGGCGTGGACCTGACCGGCATGTTTCCCGACGAGGTCGTGACGAAGTGCCCGGTGCAGGACGTCGTCCTGCCCGCGGGCGCCGGCATCATGGCCTTGATCACCTTGGACAACGGCTTCGACCACACCCGGCCGAACACCTTCGGTCCCAACTCCCTGGCTGCCCTCCAGTCGGCGATCGACGGGATCGCAGCGCGGGCCGCAGCGGGCGAGATCAGCGCCGCGGCGGTGACCGGAAAGCCGTTCATCTTCGCGGTCGGCGCCGATCTGTCCGGAGTGCCGAAGGTGACTCAGCGCGAACAGGCCATGGCGATCGCCTCGGCCGGCCACGCCGTCTTCGCCTCGTTCACCGACCTGCCCGTGCCCACGTTCGCGTTCGTCAACGGCGCGGCGATGGGTGGCGGTGTCGAGCTCGCTCTGGCGGCGACCTACCGCACCATCTCCGCGGGCGTGCCCGCAGTGGCGCTGCCCGAGTGCTTCCTCGGCCTGGTCCCCGGGTGGGGTGGCTGCTATCTCCTGCCCCGCCTCATCGGCCCGGCCAAGGCACTCCAGGTCATCATCGAGAACCCGCTCAGCCAGAACCGCATGCTCAAGGGGCCGGCGGCCTTCGAGCTGGGCATGGCCGACGCGCTGTTCGCCCCCGCCGACTTCCTCGAGGAGTCGATCGCCTGGGCCGCCCAAGTCGTGTCCGGCACGCTCGTCGTGGAGCGCCCCGACCGTGCTGCGGACGAGAAGGAATGGACCGACGCGGTCGCGGCCGCCAAGGCGGTCGCCGACCAGAAGACCGGGGGGCGGGCCCCAGCGCCATACCGTGCCCTGGAGTTGGTGGCCGAGGCCCGCACCCGGTCCCGCTCCGAGGGGTTCGCGGCGGAGGACGAGGCCTTGGCCGACCTCCTCATGGGGGACGAGTTGCGGGCTGGGCTGTACGCCTTCGACCTGATCCAGAAGCGGGCCAAGCGGCCGGCCGGCGCACCTGATCGCGCTCTGGCCCGTCCGGTCACCAAGGTCGGCATCGTCGGGGCCGGCCTGATGGCGAGCCAACTCGCCCTGCTCTTCGCCCAGCGCCTCGAAGTGCCGGTGGTGATGACCGACCTCGACCAGAGCCGCGTCGACAAGGGCGTCGCCTACGTCCACAACGAGTTGCAGAAGCTCGCCGGCAAGGGCCGGCTCTCCCCGGACCGGGCCAAGCGGTATGCCGCCCTCGTCTCGGGCTCCACGAGCAAGGACGGCTTCGCCGACGCCGACGTCGTCATCGAGGCCGTTTTCGAGGAGATGAAGGTCAAGAAGATCGTCTTCGCCGAGGTCGAGGCCGTCGTCCGCCCGGAGTGCGTCCTGATGACCAACACCTCCTCGCTGTCGATCAGCGAGATGGCCGCGGCCCTGGAGCACCCTGGTCGGCTCGTCGGCTTCCACTTCTTCAACCCGGTCGCCGTCATGCCGCTGTTGGAGATCATCACCGGCGACCAGACCG
Organism: Actinomycetota bacterium; assembly: GCA_052034115.1. Classification (GTDB taxonomy): domain Bacteria; phylum Actinomycetota; class Actinomycetes; order Actinomycetales; family Dermatophilaceae; genus Lutibacillus. Next base: position 23,339 of record JBPOIZ010000009.1, on the reverse strand, counting down.
ACGACGCCGCACTGGCCACCGCCTTCGCGATGGGCAAGGCGCTGAAGAAGACGTGCATCCTGGTCAAGGACTCCCCGTCGTTCATCGTCAACCGGCTCCTCGGCCGGTTCATGGGTGAGGCAGGCAGGGTCGTCGACGGTGGCACACCGATCGAGGTGGCCGACGCCGCCTTCGCCGGGCTCACCCCGATGCCACCGTTCGTCCTGCTCGGCCTGGTCGGCCCGGCGGTCGCGCTGCACAACAACGAGACCCTGGCCCGCGCCTTCCCGGACCGGTTCCACGTCTCCTCGGCCATCACCAAGGTCGTCGAGTCGGGCAAGACGGTGTTCTACACGTTCAGCCCGACCGGCCTGGTCGTCGATCCCAGCGTCGTGGAGATCATCGGGACCCCGGAGCAGCCAGTCGTCCTGACCGCCGACCAGGTGCGCACCCAGGTGCTCGAAGCGCTCGCCGACGAGGCCCGGCGGATGCTCGACGAGGGCGTCGTCTCCAGCCCTATGGACCTGGACCTGGCGATGATCACCGGGGCCGGGTTCCAGTTCTGGAACGGTGGCCTCACGCCACTGCTCGACCGCGAAGGAATCTCCGAGCGGGTCACCGGTCAGCGCTTCCTGCCGGTCGGCGTGGCGAGCGTGCCCACCGCCTGATATCTCACATATGAGTTAGAGTTTCGAGGTGACCGACACCTATCTGGCCCGGATCGGCACGCTCATCCGAGATGCGCGACGCCACCAGGGGCTGACGCAGAGCGAGCTGGCCGATCTGCTGGCCACCAGCCAGAGCGCGGTGGCGCGCATCGAGCTGGGCAAGCAGAACCTCAGCCTCGACATGCTCGCCCGCGTGGGAGAGGCGCTGAACTCCGAGTTCGTCTCGCTGGGTCACTCCGGGCCGCAGCACGTGCGGATCGTCGGCGGCAAGAAGCTCTCGGGCACGATCGAGGTCAAGACGAGCAAGAACGCCGCGGTGGCGTTGTTGTGTGCCTCGTTGCTCAACCGGGGGCGCACCACGCTGCGCAACCTCGCCCGGATCGAGGAGGTCAACCGGATCGTCGAGGTGCTCACCAGCGTGGGCGTACGGGCCCGGTGGCTGCCCGATTCCAACGACCTGGAGCTGCGCCCGCCGGCGCGCCTGGACCTGTCGGCGATGGACCTCGATGCCGCCCGGCGGACCAGGACGATCATCATGTTCCTCGGGCCGCTGCTGCATGAGTACACCCAGTTCGAGCTCCCGTATGCCGGCGGCTGCGACCTGGGCCTGCGCACCGTGGAGCCTCATCTGGCGGCGCTTCGGCCGTTCGGCCTACGCGTGGAGACGACCGCGGGCAGTTACCGCGCCAGCGTGGCGCCCGGCACGGTGCCCGAACGGGCCATCGTCTTGACCGAGCGTGGCGACACGGTCACCGAGAACGCCTTGATGGCGGCCGCCCGCAACCCCGGCACGACGATCATTCGCAACGCCAGCTCGAACTACATGGTCCAGGACCTGTGCTTCTATCTGGAGTTGCTCGGGGTCCAGATCGAGGGGATCGGCACGACGACGCTGACGGTGACCGGGGTCGAGGACATCGACGTCGACGTGGAGTACTCCCCCAGCGAGGACCCCATCGAGGCGATGAGTCTGCTCGCGGCGGCCGTCGTGACCGGGTCGGAGATCACCATCCGCCGGGTGCCGATCGAGTTCATGGAGATCGAGTTGGCCCTGCTCGCCGAGATGGGCATGACGTATGAGCTCACCGAGGAGTACCGCTCGGCCAACGGGCTGACCCGGCTGGTCGACCTGCGCACCATCCCGGGGCCGCTCAAGGCACCTATCGACAAGATCCACCCCATGCCGTTCCCTGGCCTCAACATCGACAACCTGCCGTTCTTCGCCCTCATCGCCGCGTGCGCGCAAGGCCAGACGATGATCCACGACTGGGTCTACGAGAACCGGGCGATCTATCTCACCGAACTGACCAAGGTCGGGGCCAAGGTGCAGTTGCTCGACCCGCACCGGGTGCTCATCGACGGCCCGACGCGGTGGCGCTCGGCGGAGGTCATCTGCCCGCCGGCGCTGCGCCCCGGCGTGGTGGTGCTCCTGGCAATGCTGGCGGCCCCGGGCACGTCGGTGCTGCGGAACATCTACGTCATCAAGCGCGGTTATGAGGACCTCGCCGAGCGGCTCAACTCCCTCGGCGCCACCGTCGAGTCGTTCCGCGACATCTGACCGGTGCCGCACGGCCGTGGTGCGGCGGCAGTCGTGGCGCAGGTTGCGGTGCTCAGGGCAGCCGGCGAAGCACGCGCTTGGTCACCTCTGCGGCGGTGAGTCCGACGTCCTCGAGGACCTGTCCCCGCGAGGCATGCTCGAGGAACTGCTTCGGGAGCCCCTCACCGTGCACCGGGACACCGACCGCTGCTCGGTCCAGAGCGCTGGACACCGCCGCGGTGATGCCCGTGGCGGCCACGTGGTCCTCGATGACGACGACCAGTCGCATGTCCGCAGCCATGGTCACCAACGCCTCCGGCACCGGCAGCACCCACCGCGGGTCGACGACGACGCTTCGATGCCCCAGCGCGCACAGTTCGGCGGCCACCTCGCAGGCGAGCGGCGCCATCGCGCCCACCGCGACCACCAGCACCTCAGGATCACCGTCGACGTCGTGCAGGATGTCCAGGTCATGTCGCACGGCGACGGCTGGCACCGGTGCCGGAACCGTCCCCTTGGGGAAGCGGATCACCGTGGGTGCGTCGTCGATGTCGACGGCCTCGCGCAGGGCTCGGCGCAGCGACACCCCATCGCGAGGAGTCGCGAGCCGCAGGCCAGGGACGATCGAGGCGACCGCGAGGTCCCACATCCCGTTGTGCGACGCACCGTCGTTGCCGGTGACTCCAGCCCGGTCGAGGACGAAGGTCACCCCGGCCTGATGCAACGCGCAGTCCATGAGCACCTGGTCGAAGGCGCGGTTGAGGAACGTGGCATACACGGCCACCACCGGGTGGAGGCCGCCGAACGCCATACCGGCAGCCATCGTCACGGCGTGCTGCTCAGCGATCCCGACGTCGAAGACCCGCGCCGGATGCCTGTCCGCGAACTCCTTGAGCCCCACCGGGATGAGCATGGCGGCCGTGATGGCGACCAGCTCGGGACGCTCGTCGGCCAGACCGAGCAATTCCGTGCTGAACTCGTCGGTCCAGCTCCGGCCGCTGATCTCCAGCGGCAGCCCGGTCTCGGGGTTGATCTTGCCGACGGCGTGGAACCGGTCGTCCGCGTTGTCCCGCGCCGGCTGGTAGCCGCGGCCCTTCTGGGTCAGGCAGTGCACGAGGACCGGGCCGTCGTAGTCTCGAGCCCGCCTCAGGGCGTGCTCCATGGCGTCGACATCGTGCCCGTCGACCGGGCCGAGGTACTTGAAGCCGAGGTCCTCGAACAGGCCCTGGGGGGCGAAGATGTCCTTGAGGCCCTTCTTGACGCCGTGCAGCGCTTCGTAGGCGGGTCGGCCGACGACCGGGGTGCGCGACAACGTCGACTTGCCCCACTCCAGGACCCGTTCGTAGCCCGCGGTGGTCCGCAGTGTCGCCAGGTGTTCGGCCAGCCCACCGGTCGTCGGGGCGTAGGACCTGCCGTTGTCGTTGACGACGATGGTGATGCGCAGGTCCTTGTCGGCGGCGATGTTGTTCATGGCCTCCCACGCCATGCCGCCGGTCAGGGCTCCGTCACCGATCACCGCGACCGTATGCCGGTCGCCGTGACCAGCGACCCGGCGAGCGGCGGCTATCCCGTGGGCCCAGGACAGCGCCGTGGACGCGTGCGAGTTCTCGACGACGTCGTGCTCCGACTCCAGCCGGCTAGGGTATCCCGACAAGCCACCCTTGCTGCGCAGGCCGGTGAAGTCCTTCCGGCCGGTCAGCAGTTTGTGGACGTAGGACTGGTGTCCGGTGTCGAACACCAGGCTGTCGCGCGGCGAGTCGAACACTCGGTGCAGCGCGATGGTCAACTCGACGACGCCGAGATTGGGTCCGAGATGACCGCCGGTCTTAGAGACCGCAGCCACGAGGAAACTGCGGATGTCCTGCGCCAACTCCGGGATCCGGTCGGCGGGCAGGGCCTTGAGGTCATCGGGGCCGCCGATGGTGTCGAGGACGGTCACGCACTGTTCCTGGTCGTCGGGACGGGACTGATCGAGTCTATGCCACCGGCCCTGGCCATCGGCTCAGAGCCGGGGCACGTAGTCCTTGCCCTGCAGGGCGTCGTGAAGGAAACCGGCGGCGCGACGAGCGGCCACCAGCCGCAGCCCCTCCTTCTCGATGGTGAGCAGCACCTGCGCGAGAGCCTCGGGCGGCAGGGCCTCCCCCAACTCGACCCGGGCCGCTCGGTAGGCCGAGCGCATCGCCTCGACCTGGGCATCGAGGTGCCGCACGGCGACCCACGACAGCGCGATCGGGTGCTGCACCCAGGCTCGGTAGAGCCGGTAGTCGGAGGGGCACGCGTCCAGAAGCCACGCCACCGCACGCTGCTCCCAGCCGGCGACGGCCGGAGGGGGCACCTCGCGGGGCCATCCGGGCGGGACGCTCCCGCGGCGCTGCACGCTGTTCTCGGCCACCGGACCAGGCTGCCACCTCGGACCGACACCCTGCTCACCGGCCTGGCGGACGCGGAACACAGCCCGCGATCTGCCTGCGCCACGTGACCGTCGAGACACTGTGCACGGGGCACCGTCTCGGTAGCCTGAACCTGACCCGCGTGTGCGGCCAGCCCAGCGAAGGGATGCCCGATGAGCCTCGACCGCCCCGTCAAGCCGGACCCGTACGAGTTGCTTCCAGCCGTCCCGTCGTTCACCGTGACGAGCACGGACGTCGCGGACGGACAACCGCTGGCGCCGGCGCAGGTCGCCGCCGATGGCAACACCTCTCCGCACCTGTCCTGGAGCGGCGCTCCCGAGGGCACGTCGAGTTATGTCGTGACGTGCTTCGACCCCGACGCGCCGACCCCGTCCGGCTTCTGGCACTGGGTCCTCGTCGACCTGCCGGCGTCCGTGACATCGCTGCCCAGCGGAGCCGGTGCGATCGATGCCGAGCTGCCCGATGGGGCGTTCATGTGCCGCAACGATGGCGGCCAACACGCCTTTATGGGGGCAGCGCCACCCCAGGGGGATCAGGTGCATCGCTACTACTTCGTCGTCCATGCCGTCGGCCCGGCGACGCTCGGCGTCGACGCTGACGCGTCGGCGGCAGTCGTCTCGTTCAACCTGGCGTTCAAGACCCTCGGTCGGGCGATCCTCACGGGCACCTACCAGCACTGAGCCTGGTCCCTGGCCCCATCGGCAGCACGCGGGTGTGCCGGCTGAACCCGCCGCTACGGCGCGGTGATCGTCAGGTTGCCGATCAGGCCGTCGTAGATGTCCGTCGCGCTGGTCGTCAGCGGCTTGTGTCCGATCGAGACGGCCTGTGAGTTGGCCACGACGAACGGCCCGGTGGCGGTCAGACTCGCCGTCTGCGTCGCCCCGCCGTCAGGAGTCATCGTGAGCGTGGCCCGTCCCGCAACGAGCGAGCAGGTCAGGGTGTAGCCGGTGCCGGGCGTCGCCATGATCAGGCCGGCCCCACCGGCCTGGTTGACCGACAGACGCTCCCCGCTGGCCGCCCGGAAGGTGCACATCGGCGCCCAGCGCAACCCCTCACCCGTGCGGACCATCTCCATCGACAGCTTCCAGTAGCCGCCGACCGCTCCCATACGGCCCTTCTGCACGATGTTGGGGCTGATGGCACTGGGCGTCAGCCCTCCTCGGGGGAACGCCGACGCCCGGGTCGGTTTGACCCAGGCCGATACCGTGAACGGGCCCGTCTTCGGATCGAACGCGTCGCTGCCACCGTCCGCGCCGCCATCCGGGTTCGCCGTGAAGCCCTTGTCGGTGCTGAGCATCGAGGCGGTCGGGCTGAGGACTGTCCCGGGGACGGTGCCGCGCCAACCGGCGAAGTCCATCTTGACGGCCATGCCATAGCTCACCTTGGTCGCGGTCACGGTCGACCCTGATGCGGCGAACAGCGAACCGAGCGGAGCCGGGTCGGCCACCGCCGCGTTGACCCGCCACTGAAGGGTCACCGAGGTCGCCGCGAAGGCCGGCGCCGCGATGACGACGGTGAAGGCGACTCCGAGCGAAAGCAACCCACGCGAGCGCGCGCGCATCTGACTCCGATCTGGGCACAGGGCTCTGGCGTGTCGCCGGGGGCAGCGCACGCCAGAGAACTGTAGCCGAACCGGGACGAAAACGGCGCAAATCACCCGCGGCGCGGTCTGCCGCTACCCCGCCACGAGGGAGCGAAGCACGTACTGGAGGATCCCGCCGTTGCGGAAGTAGTCCGCCTCCCCGGGGGTGTCGATACGCACGACCGCATCGAACTCCACGGCCGTCCCGTCCGCCCGTTCGGCGCGCACCGCGACGGTCCTGGGGGTGACCCCCTCGTTTAGCGCGGTCAGGCCGCTCACCGAGTAGGTTTCGGTGCCGTCCAGACCAAGACTGTCGGCGCTGTGCCCGGCGGGGTACTGCAGCGGGACCACGCCCATGCCGATGAGGTTGGAGCGGTGGATCCGCTCGTACGACTCGGCCACGACGGCCGCGACCCCCAGCAGTGAGGTGCCCTTGGCGGCCCAGTCCCGGGACGAGCCCGAGCCGTACTCCTTGCCCGCAAGGATGACGAGCGGGACGCCCGCGGCCTGATAGGCCACCGATGCGTCGTAGATGGTGGTCTGCTCTCCCCCGTCGAGGAAGTTGCGGGTGAACCCACCCTCGACGCCGTCGAGCAGTTGGTTGCGCAGCCGGATGTTGGCGAAGGTGCCGCGGATCATGATCTCGTGGTTGCCGCGCCGCGAGCCGTAGGAGTTGAAATCCGCCTTGTCGACGCCGTGGTCGGCCAGGTAGCGACCGGCCGGGCTGTCCGGCTTGATCGAGCCGGCCGGGCTGATGTGGTCGGTCGTCACCGAGTCGCCGAGTTTGGCCAGGACCCGCGCACCGGCGATGTCGGCCACCGGGTCGGGCGACATCGTCATACCGTCGAAGTACGGCGCCTTGCGGACGTAGGTCGAATCGGCGTCCCACGCAAAGGTGGCGCCGGACGGTGTCGGCAGGGTCTGCCAGCGCTCGTCCCCGGCGAATACGTCGGCATACTCTCGGGTGAACAGGTCCTGTTTGATGGAGGCGTCGATGGTCGCCTGGACCTCTTCAGGCGTCGGCCAGATGTCCCGCAGGTAGACCGGCGCACCGGACGGGTCGACACCGAGCGCCTCGGCCTCGAAGTCGATGTCCATGGTGCCGGCGAGCGCGTAGGCGATGACCAGCGGCGGGGACGCCAGGTAGTTCATCTTCACGTCCGGACTGATCCGGCCCTCGAAGTTGCGGTTGCCGGACAGGACGGCGGTGACGGCGAGATCGTTGTCGTTGATCGCAGCGGAGATCTCCGGTTCCAACGGCCCGGAGTTGCCGATGCACGTGGCGCAGCCGTAGCCGACGAGGTAGAAGCCGACGGCCTCCAGGTCCGGCCACAGACCGGCGGCCTCGTAGTAGCCGGTGACCACCTTGCTGCCCGGCGCCATCGACGTCTTGACCCACGGCTTGCGGGTCAGTCCGCGGGCCGCGGCCTTGCGCGCCAACAGACCGGCCGCGACCATGACCGAGGGGTTGGAGGTGTTGGTGCACGAGGTGATCGAGGCGATCGCGACCGAGCCGTGCCGCAGGTCGAAGGCGCGGCCGTCTGGCATGGCGACCGAGACGCTGCGGGTCGGGTCGGCGGTGTAGGCGGGCAAAGCCGACGCGAACGCGGACTTCGACTCGGCAAGGACGACCCGGTCCTGGGGGCGCTTCGGGCCGGCGATCGAGGGGACCACGGTGCCCAGGTCGAGCTCGAGGTGCTCGGAGAAGCGCGGCTGGGCATCCGGTTCGAGCCACAGCCCCTGGTCCTTGGCATACGCCTCGACCAAGGCCACCTGGTCCTCGCTGCGGCCGGTGAGGCGCAGGTAGTCGATCGTCTTGTCATCGATCGGGAAGATCGCGCACGTCGAGCCGAACTCGGGGCTCATGTTGGCGATGGTGGCGCGGTTGGCCAGCGGCACCGAGGCGCACCCTGCGCCGTAGAACTCGACGAACTTGCCCACCACGCCGTGTTTGCGCAGCATGTCGGTGATGGTGAGCACGACGTCGGTGGCCGTGACGCCGGGCTGGGCCGCCCCGGTGAGCTTGAACCCGACCACCCGCGGAATGAGCATGGACACCGGCTGGCCGAGCATCGCCGCCTCGGCCTCGATGCCGCCCACGCCCCAGCCGAGCACGCCGAGGCCGTTGACCATCGTGGTGTGCGAGTCGGTGCCCACGCAGGTGTCTGGGTAGGCCATGCCGTCGCGGACCATCGTCACGCGGGCCAGTCGCTCGATGTTGACCTGGTGGACGATCCCGGTGCCGGGGGGCACCACCTTGAAGTCCTCGAAGGCGCCCTGACCCCAGCGGAGGAACTGGTAGCGCTCCTTGTTCCGCGAGTACTCCAGCTCGACGTTCCGCTCGTAGGCCAGGGGCGTGCCGAAGGCATCGATCTGCACCGAGTGGTCGATGACCAGCTCGGCCGGTGCCAGCGGGTTGATCCGGTCCGGGTCGCCACCGAGCTCGGCGACGGCCTCGCGCATGGTGGCCAGGTCGACGACGCAGGGCACCCCGGTGAAGTCCTGCATGATGACCCGCGCCGGGGTGAACTGGATCTCGGTGTCCGGCTCGGCCGATTCGTCCCAGGAGCCGAGGGCGCGGATCTGCTCCGCCGTGACGTTGGCGCCGTCCTCGGTGCGCAGGAGGTTCTCCAGGAGCACCTTGAGGCTGTACGGCAGGGTCTGGCTGCCCGCCACGGCCCCGATGCGGAACACGTCGTAGGACGCACCCCCGACCTCGAGGGTCCCCTTGGCTCCGAAGCTGTCCACACTGCCCACGTCTGGCTCCCTTCAGCGATTTATCTTGACGTCAAGATATCTAAGCACACCCTTGGTCGGCCAGCAAGGCAGCGCGCAGGTCCTTCGGCAACGCCGTCGGCCGCCCGGTGAGCAAGTCGACCAGGACGTAGGTGATGACCGCGCGGGCGCAGCTGCGCTCCGGGACATCCGGTCGGCCGATGTCGAAGGTCAGCGTGTATGACGTCTCGCCGACGCGGTCCGCGTGCACCCGGATCGTCGCCGCGTCGAAGAGTCGCAGCGGAGCCAACCAGTCGACTTCGGCATGGCGGACCATGCCCACGGCCGTGGATCGGCCTGGGTCGAACGGGTGCCCCAGATGATCCAAGAAGGCGAACCTGGCGTCGTCGCACCACCCCAGGTAGTGCGCGTTGAAGACCACACCGGCAGGGTCGACGTCGGCCATCCGAACCGCGACCGGGAACTCGAAGGGGTCAGCCACGTCGTCCGCCTCGTTCCCGGTGGAAGGTCGCAATGCACTCGACGTGATGGGTCATCGGGAAGGCGTCGAAGGCCCGCAGGTCCCGCATGGCCCAGCCGTGCTCCCGCAGGTATGCCGTGTCGCGTCCGAGCGCAGCCGGGTCGCAGGCGATGTAGACGATGACCCGCGGCGACATACCGGCGAGCATGCGCACCACCCCGCGACCGGCGCCGGCGCGCGGCGGGTCGAGGACCACCACGTGAGGGTGCGGCCGGCGGGCCAGCGTGCGTAGGACCGCGTCGACCCGCCCCCGGTGGTAGCGCAGATGCGGGCGGCCCTGGGCATTGCGGATGCCGTCGGCGACCGCCTGCCGGTCGGACTCGACCGCGTCCACATGGCCGTCCCCACCGACCGCATCGGCCAGCGGGAGCGCGAAGAGCCCCGCACCGGCATAGAGGTCCAGGCACCGCTCCCCCGGCTGGGGGTCGGCGGCCGCCAGCACGGCGTCCACGTACGCCGCTGGGGCACCGGGGTGGACCTGCCAGAACCCGCTGGCCGCCAGCGCCAAGGTGCCGGACCAGGCGGCCGCCGCGACCGGCTCGTGCACCTGCGGTCGTGGCCCGTCGTCGCCGGACACCGCCATGAGGTGAACCTCGGCCGCCCCGGAGACGACGGCGTCGACGGCCTGTGCACCAGGCCAGGTGCGGTTGAGCACCCCGGTGCCGATGATGGCGCGGCTGGCGATGGGGCAGTCCTGCAGCGCGATGACCTCGTGCGATCGATGCTTGCGCAACCCGGCACGGCCCTGGGCGTCGACGGCGAACCGCTGCCGGGTCCGCCAGCGCAGGCCGTCCTCGTCACCGGGGAGGGCCTCGACGGTCACCTCGACGTCGAGCCCACCGAGCCGGGAGAGCTGTTCGCGCACGACCTGTGCCTTGAGCCGGCGACCGGTTGCGGCATCGGTGTGCTGGAGATCGCAACCGCCACAGCCCCCTGGTCCGGCCGCGGGGCACGGCGGCACGCGGCGGGTGGGCGCAGGCTCATGGATCACGGTGGCGTCGGCGCGCACGAACCGGCCGCCGGAGCCGACCTCGGTGACCGTGACGCGAGCCGGTTCTCCTGGCAATGCATGGCGGACGAAGATCACCTGGTTGTCGTGCCGAGCGACACAGTGGCCGCCGTGCGCGATCGGGCCCACGATGACGTCGACCTCGTCGCCGACGCAGAGTCCAGCGCTCACGTCGTGATACGCCTCGTGCCGACGTGCCCGTCCACCCACTCCGGGTCCTGGCCCTCGGAGGACTTCAGCTGCCAGGGGACGCTGACCATCATCACGCCCGGTGTGAACAACAGCCGGGCTTTGAGCCGCAGGGCGCTCTGGTTGTGCAGGACCTGCTCGTACCAGCGGCCCACGACGTATTCGGGGATGTAGACGGTGACGACGTCCCGGGGGTTGCCGGTGCGGATCGACTGGACGTACTCCACGACCGGCCGAGTGATCTCGCGGTATGGCGAGTCGAGGATCTTCAAGGGGACGGGGATCTCGAGCCGGTTCCAGTCGGCCGCCAGTCGATCCGCGTCGTCGGCGTCCACCGCGACGGTCAACGCCTCCAGCGTGGTCGGCCGGGATGCCCGGGCGTAGGCCAAGGCCCGCAGCGCGGGTTTGTGGACCCGGGAGACCAGGACGACGGCGTGCACCCGCGACGGCAACAACTGGCGGTGGTCCTCGTCCAGTGCGAGTTCCTTGCTCACCGTGTCGTAGTGCTTGCGGATGGCCAGCATCATCACGAAGAGGATCGCCATACCGAGCAGCGCCCACTTGGCGCCGAGGTTGAACTTCGTGAGGAGCACCACGACGAGCACCAGGGCGGACATCGCCGCGCCGATGGTGTTGATGACCCGGCTGATCCGCATGGCGCGCTGCTCGGTCGGGTCCTGGGTCAGGGCGAGGTTGCGGTTCCAGTGCCGGATCATGCCGATCTGGCTCAGGGTGAAGGAGACGAAGACGCCGACGATGTAGAGGTTGATCAGTTCGGTGACCTTGGCCTGGTAGGCGACGATGAGCCCGAGGGCCGCGGCGGCCAGGATGATGATGCCGTTGGAGTAGGCGAGCCGGTCGCCGCGCGTGTGCAGCTGACGGGGCAGGAACCCGTCCTTGGCCAGGATCGACCCGAGCACCGGGAACCCGTTGAAGGCCGTGTTCGCGGCCAGGACGAGGATGAGCCCGGTGACGATCGAGATGAGGACGACCCCCGCACCGAAACCACCGAACACCACCCGCGCAACCTGCCCGAGCACCGGGTCCTGGACATAGCTGTCGCCGACCGGCACCCCGTGGTCGAGCAGCTGTTCGGCAGGCGAATGCGCGAACTTCACGCCGGCCTTCGATGCCAGGAAGACGTTGAGGGACAGCATCGTCACCGAGAGCAGCCCCATCATGAGCAGGGTCGTCGCCGCGTTCTTGCTCTTGGGCTTTTCGAAGGCCGGGACGCCGTTGGAGATCGCTTCCACGCCGGTCAGCGCGGCGCACCCCGATGAGAAGGCCCGCAGCAGGAGGAACACCATGGCCACCCCGGCCAGCGACTCCATACCGGGCTCTGGCTTGAGCTCGAACTGGGCGCTCGGGGCCTGCCCCAGAGTGCCGGTCGCCACCTGGTACAGACCGAACAGGCCCATGCCAAGGACGCTGGCCATGAAGGTGTAGACCGGGACGGCGAAGGCCTTGCCCGACTCGCGCACCCCCCGCAGGTTCATGGCGGTCAGCAGCACCACCAGCCCCACGGCGAGCTGGACCTCATGACCCCGAAGCGCCGGCAGCGCCGTGGCGGCGTATTGGGCGCCGGAGGAGATGGATACCGCGACGGTGAGGACATAGTCCACGAGCAGGGCGCTGGCAACGCCCAGGCCGGCCTTCGGCCCGAGGTTCACGGTCGCCACTTCGTAGTCCCCGCCACCGGACGGATACGCGTGGACGTTCTGCCGGTATGACGCGACGACGACGAGCATCACGGCGACGACGGCCAAGGTGATGAACATCGAGTTCGTCGCCATGAACGCCCCGCCGGCCATCGCCAGCGTCAGCAGGATCTCGTCGGGCGCGTACGCGTTGGACGACAGTGCGTCGCTGGCGAAGATGGGCAGGGCGAGCCGCTTGGGCAACAAGGTCTCGTGCAGGCGGTCGCTGCTCATCTTGCGACCGAGGAGGATCCGTTTGACGACCGAACCGGTTGGCACGACCGCAACCCTACGCTCGTCGGTGGGTGGCGCACCCCTGCGGACGGACCGCGGTGTAGTTTCGGAGCCGTGCACTTCGTCATCATGGGTTGTGGACGAGTCGGAGCCAGCCTGGCCCGGACGCTGTCGGAGCAGGGCCACGACGTCGCCATCATCGACTCGGACCCCTCGGCGTTTCGTCGCCTCGGGTCCTCCTTCGACGGTCGGACCGTCACCGGGATGGGCTTCGACCGGGACACCCTCAAGGCCGCCGGCATCTCCGACGCCTACGCGTTCGCCGCGGTGAGCAGCGGCGACAACTCCAACATCATCGCCGCCCGGGTGGCCCGGGAGACCTTCGGGGTCGAGCACGTCGCGGCTCGCATCTACGACCCGGCGCGGGCGCTGATCTACCAGCGTCTCGGCATCCCCACGGTCGCCACGGTCCGCTGGACGGCCGAGCAGGTCATGCAACGGCTGCTGCCCGCCGGTTCCATCCCCGAGCACACCGACCCCTCGGGCCGGATCTCCATCGCGCTCGTCCCGCTGCACCAAGGGTGGGTGGGCCAACGGTTGACCCGGATCGAGGAGACCACCGGCGCGCGCGTCGCGTATGTCACCCGGCTCGGCGACGGCATGCTTGCCGGGCCGGACACGGTCTATCAGGCCGGAGACCTCGTGCACCTCGCCGTCCTGGCCGCCGACCTGGGCCGGGTGGAGGCCATCCTCGCGGCAGCGCCACCGGCGGACTGAAAGGGATCACGATGCGTGTCGTCATCGCCGGAGCGGGCAGTGTGGGGCGCTCCATCGCCCGCGAGCTGCTCCACAACGATCACCAGGTCCTGCTCATCGACCGGGACGTCGACGGGATGGACACCTCCCGCGTTCCGGACGCCACCTGGCTGCTCGCCGATGCCTGCGAGATCACGGCCCTGGATGAGGCGGGGCTGGCCGACTGCGACGTCGTCGTCGCGGCCACGGGAGACGACAAGGTCAACCTCGTGCTGTCCCTGCTGGCCAAGACCGAGTTCGCCGTGCCGCGCACCGTGGCCCGAGTCAACAACCCCAAGAACGAGTGGCTCTTCGACGAGGCGTGGGGTGTCGACGTCGCCGTGTCCACGCCCCGCCTGATGACCGCTTTGGTCGAGGAAGCGGTGACCGTCGGCGACCTGGTGCGGATCTTCCAGTTCCAGCAGGGCCGGGCGTCCATGGTCGAGATGACCCTGCCACCCACCAGCCCGCTCATCGGTCGGGCCGTCGGCGAGATCGACTGGCCGGTGGACACGGTGCTCGTCGGGGTCCTGCGGTCCGGCCGCCCGTTCTCACCCAGCAGGGACGACGCCCTCGAGGCCGGCGACGAAATGCTCTTCCTGTCCACGACCGAACACGAGGACGAGCTGGAGAACCTCCTCTCCCCGGGCCACAAGCCACATCACCGGGCCGAGGTCCTCTGATCCCACCGGCTATCGGCTCGGCGGTCCCTCGTCGAGCGGGGTGTGACCGCGCAGCAGGATGGCGCCCATGATTGCCACCGCGCACGCATAGGCCGGCCAACCGAGCACGATCCGGCTGATCCCGAGTGCCGCGACCTCACCGCGCTGGTAGAGCGGCACCATGACCGCCAGACGCACGGCATACAAGCCGACGATGACCCAGGTCAGCGCCGAGGCGACCTTGACGATGCCCGCGTGGCGTCGCCACCGGAACGGGTCCTCGGCGAGGTCCTGCGGGTCGGCGGCCGCGACGACGAAGCCGAGCATGGGCCAGCGGACCAGCACGGAGACGAGGAACAGCGCACCGAACGCCGCGTTCCAGAGGATGGAGGGCAAGAACACGTCCTGAGCCCGTCCCGAGCGGGACACCACGAACCAGGCGATGACCACTCCGACAACGGCCGGCAGCACGGTGCGCAGGGACTGGCGTTGGGCCAGCCGGGCCGCCCCCACGACGCCCAGCCCGATGAGGGAGCCCAGCAGCGCGGCTTGGGCACCGTGGCCCAGGAGCCAGATGATCGTGAAGGCCAAGGTCGGGACGACGGCTTCGACCGCCCCTCGCCATCCGCCGACGGCTTGGGCCAGGCGGTGCTTCAGTAGCTCTTCGACCGTCGCGTATGCCGACCAGGAATCCGGGTGGTCAGCCATGGGTCGCGACGATCTCGTAGGACGGGTTGAAGATCGTCTTGACGCCCTTGTAGCGAGTCACCCGCCCCTTGGCGGTCAGGACCGAGCCCGGGTGGATCCCGGCGATCTGCCGTCGCCCGAGCCAGACGAGGGTCAACGGCTCGGTCCCGTCATACAGCTCTGCGACCAGGGCGGGCACCTCGGTGGCCGGACGCAGGATGATCGAGCGGACCGCACCGGAGACGGTGGCGATGCTGCGCTCCTGCAGGTCGATGATCGCGGTGCCACCGCGGGCCTTGGCCTCGGCACTAAGCCGGGCGGCATCGAGCTGGTCCGGTGTCATCGTCAACCGGCGCCACGCGCGCGACAGCGACGGTCCCATCAGTGGATCTCGGTGATCTCGGGGCCTCGCTCGAAGGGGCGCAGCGGGTCGTTGCGGTGATTGCCGACGTAGTCGCTGTCCGCGGGCTCCTCGGCGGGCGACTTCAGCTCGGCGGGTAGGCGCAGCGGAAGCAGGTCACGCGGCGCCATGGGCGCATCGCCTCGGTTGACGACCGTGGACCGGATGACCGCCATCGCGGCATCGGCCAGAGCCGGATCGGCCGCCCCGGTGCCGGAGACCACGGCGCGGAGAAACCATCGCGGGCCGTCGACACCGATGAACCGAGCCGGCGCGAAGACGGTGCGGCCGTCGGGCATGGCCTGCGGCATCCTCGCGAGAAGCTCCCGGCCGAAGGCACCGTCGATGATGTCGGCGGTGCCGCCTTGCTGGGCGATGCTCTGGGCGATCTCGTTGCGGATGTCCGGCCACTCGCCGCCGGTGCGGGGCGCCGCGAACACCTGCAGTTGGACGGCGGAGCCGTCGACCAGGACGGTGACACCGGTCAGCGCCTCCCCGGTCTCATCCGACTCCAGGTGCAGTTGCATCGCTTCGCGCGGCTGGATCAGGAGGGCACCGAAGTCGAGCAGTCCGGCCACGCTGGTGACCTCCGACCGGTCTCGCGGGCCATCGGCCCGATCGAGCGCGTGCCCTTCCGCAGACTCAGCCGACTCCACGGTCGGGGAGTCATCAGCGGGTCGGGTCGGCGGGGCGGGCTCGGCAGAGCGGCGCCGGAAGATCGCCACGGTGGGGACTCCTGGGTCTCGTCAGGGCCTGGCGCCCATGGGGTGGTGACCCGCGCTGACTCGCGGTGTCGGGTTCCAGCGTCTCACGTGAGCGGCTCCTGCCCGCCCGCGAAGCCACCGGTGTGACCGTGCCCGCCGGTGCCACGGTGGCTACCGGGCAGGTCGGCGACCTCGACGAAGGCGACCTGCGCGACCGCCTGGACCACCAACTGGGCGATCCGATCCCCCCGCTGAATCGTGACCGACTCCGCAGCGTCCAGATTGATGAGGTTGACGAGGATCTCGCCGCGGTAACCGGCGTCGATGGTGCCTGGAGCGTTGACCAGAGTCACGCCGTGGCGAGCAGCAAGCCCCGAACGGGGCAGGACAAATGCGGCATACCCGGCAGGCAAAGCGATGGCGACCCCTGTCCCCACGAGCGCACGCTGACCCGGGCCCAGCGTGACGTCCTCGCGGGCGCTCAGGTCGGCGCCGGCGTCACCGGGGTGCGCGAAGGACGGGACGGGCAGCTGCGGGTCCAGGCGCTGCAGCAGGACGGGGACGGAAGGCTGCATCATGGCGCCGCTCAGGCGGCGCACTCCCGGCAAATCAACTGACCGTTGACTTCCTTGGCGAGTTGGCTGCGGTGATGCACGAGGAAACAGCGCGAGCAGGTGAACTCGTCGGCCTGACGAGGGATGACTCGCACCGAGAGTTCTTCCCCGGACAAGTCGGCGCCGGGGAGTTCGAAGCCTTCGGCCTGCTCGGTCTCGTCGACGTCGACGGTGGAGATGGACTTGTCGACGCGCCGGGCCTTGAGTTCCTCGATCGAGTCCTCGGCGAGGTCGTCGTCGGTCTTGCGGGGGGCGTCGTAGTCAGTAGCCATCTCTCTCCTTCAGTCGACGTCGTGGTGCGCTACCGGGCAGAACTCTCTAGATCCGCGATGAGTGCCCGCAGGCAGCGCACGGCGCGGATTGTGCCTCATCTAACCCCTCCGCGTCATCTTGGATTCCATGCGCCGGCACCGCCGGGTGGACGGCGACCACATCCGCGGAGCACGCCGGGCGCTGCCGCCGGGTTCGTCGAGACCTGCCGAAGTGCGGCATACCTCACCCGGCTCGGCGTGGCGGGCGGCACCAGAGCCCCACCGATGGCACGCTCAGGTGGACAGCGGGGACGTGAGGAGCGGCAATGGAAGACCTTCGGCTGGTGGGGGTCGACAAGGACGGGCGACGCCTGGTGCTCACTGACCCCTCGGGCAAGCGCTACGGCCTGGCGATCGACGATGCCCTGCGGGCGGCGGCCCGACACGACACCCCGCGGATGGGGCAGCTTCAGATCGCGGTGGGCGGCAGCATCCGGCCCCGCGAGGTCCAGGCGCTGATCCGATCCGGACTGAGCGCCGACGAGGTGGCCGAACGCACCGGCTGGAACATCGACCGGATCGTGCGCTACGAGGGCCCGGTCCTTGACGAACGCCGGTATGTCGCCGACCTGGCGCAAGAGAGTGCTGTCGACGGCTACGGTGCGACCACTCTTGGGCGGCGCGTCGCCGAACGCATGATGCATCGCGAGGTCGACCCGGCAACGGCGCAGTGGGACGCCTGGCGGCAGGACAACGGTGTGTGGCTCGTCGTATGCCGGTTCGAGGCCGGGGGGCGGGACCGGCAGGCGCGCTGGGACTTCGTCGCTGCGACACGGACACTGACACCGCGCGACGACGAGGCGCGGTGGCTGAGCGAGGACGCCGAAGCCGGCACCATCCTCACCGGCGGCGTGCCGGTGCGCGCGCAGACCCGGGTGTATGACGTCGAGGCCGAAGGTGGCATCACTCCACGCAGGGAACGCCGGCCCACCGAACCGCTGGACTTGATGACGGCCATGCGCGAACGCAGCAAGGCCCGCCGCGGGACGCGTCGGCCGGTCTCGCCCAGCGACGTCCCGGGCAGCGAGCTCATCCCGTCGGACGCGCTCCCGCTCGAACCACTCCCCTATGACCCTGGTGGTGCGGACCTCCCGCCGGCGGCTCATCCTCGGCCACACGCCGTCGAGGACTCGGCCCTCGAGGAGGCCGCCGCGTCCGACCCGGAGCCCCAGCCCGATGGCCCGGAGCACGTCGCCCGGCCGGGACGGGGAGGCCTGGAGCCCGAGGAGGCCGAAGCCGAGGACTTCGACCTGGACCCGGCGGCGGATCCGGCCGACCCGACGCGGGAGATCGAGCAGGTCGGCGCAGCACTCGACGCCGAAGACGAGTGGGACGAGGCCGACGAGGCCAACGGGGCCGACGAGGATGACGCGAACGACTCCGGCGCCGCCCAGCAGGATCCTTCGGCGGCAGGTGAGCCCGAGGACGAGGCCCGCTCGACCCGGCGGTCGAGACGCACCAGCGTGCCCAGTTGGGACGACATTGTCTTCGGCACCCGGTCTCGGCCCGGCCAGGACTAGCAGACCGCGAGACGCTCGGGAGTTACCCGGCGGTCACGGCCCTCATCCGTCGCTACGGCGTGCTACCTGCCGCTCAGGCGTTCGGTGACGGATGCGGGAACGGAGCCCTGGACGGCGGCAACGGGCAGCCCTCCACCTCGAGCGGCAGCACCTGAGCGGCTGCGGCCACCTCATGTGCGGCATGCGACGTCATACGTCGCATGTAGTGCCGCCGGCAGAGCACCTCGTAGTCGACCAGGCCAGGGCCGCCGCCGCCGGCGGTGTCCCCCACGACCACCTGATCGCCCTCGACCACCATGACTCCGTCGACGACTCGGGCGTTGTGGGTGGCCCGACGCCCGCACCAGCACAGCGCCTCGACCTGAAGCACGGTGATCCGGTCGGCGAGCTCGACCAACCGCTTGGACCCGGGGAACAACTGGGTGCGGAAGTCGGCGGTGATGCCGAAGCAGAAGACGTCGATCCCCATTTCGTCGACGATGCGGGCCAGCTGCTCGACCTGCTCGGGCTCGTAGAACTGCGCCTCGTCACAAATGAGGTAGTCGACGTCCCGCCCGGCCATCGCCTGCGCCACGACGACATCCCAGAAGTCGACGTCCTCGCTCACCTCGTGCGCCGAAGTGGCCAGACCCAACCGCGATGACAGCACCGATGCTCCGGCGCGGTCGTGCTTGGTGAAGATCAGCCCGGAGCGCCCCCGGGCTCGATGGTTGTGGTCCATCTGCAGAGCCAGGGTCGACTTGCCGCAGTCCATCGTCCCGGAGAAGAAGAGCAGCTCGGCCACGGATCCCTACCCTACGGCTCGGGCCGGGATCGACAGGACCGGTATGTCGGTCTCGTCCTCGGTGACCGACCCGTGCAGGCCGATCAGGGCCAGGAGTTCCGGGCGCATCCGCAGCGAGTCGACGATGGCGATCGAGGACAGGGCGCACACGACAACGTCGCCGATGCGCTCCCGGACCGGGTCGTCGACCGGCCCGAAGAGGCCCTTCGCCTCGACCGAGCTGCGCAGCCCGACCGCCGCCGCAGCCCCGAGCCGGTCGGCCCAGGCAGCCGCGACATCGGGCGCGGCTCCCGGGGTGCAATACAGCTGCACGGCGCGGGGCTCCCCACCGACCTGCTCCACGCCGACCAACAGGTCGGGCTCGGCGGCCAGGTCGACCCGGTCCAAGAACGGGACGTCGACCATGCCGTGGTCGGCGGTGATGTGCAGCGAGGTGTCGGAGGGCAGCCGGCCGGCGAGCCGGCAGAGCTCCGCGTCGATGCGTTCGAGCTCCTCGCACCACTGCGCCGAGGCGGATCCGTGGATATGGCCGGCCTTGTCGAGGTCACCCCAGTACACGTAGACGACGCCGCGCGTCATGGCCGCGACCGCCTTCAGGGCTGCGTCGACCCGGGCCGACAGGCTCTGCGCGGCGACGAATCGACCACCACGCAGGGCCGCGGTGGTCAGCCCCGAGCCGTCGAAGAAGCCCGGACCCACCCGCACGGCGGCGAGGTCGTGGGCCTCGAGATGCTCGAAGACCGTCTGGTGCGGCTGCCAGCGCCGCGGATCTGGCCCGTCCTCCCAGGACAGCTCGTTGAACACCGTGCCGGTCTGCGGGTCCAGGACCTCGTAGCCCACCAGACCGTGTGCTCCCGGCGGCAGCCCGGTCCCGAAGGATCCCATCGAGGTCGCCGTGGTGGAGGGAAACCCGCAGACCACCTCCGGAGCCGCCGCGAGCAGGGAGCGCAGGAACGGGGCGTGGCCGCGGCGGCGTTCGAGTAGCCGGCGGCCGAGCCCGTCGACGAGCACCACGACGCTGCGGCGGGCCGGCGGCAACACGAGCCGGGCGGTGACGCCGGGGCGCTGAGGCATCGGGGCACCCAACGAGTGGGCCACCGCCGGAAGCACATCGCTCAGCGTCGCCTGGTCGGCGGGAATCACCCGCGGGAGCCGTGGCCGATGGCGGCCGACAGTGCCGCCGCGAAGTCGATGGCGCGCACCAGCGCCGCACGACCGTCGGCATCGGCGCTGACACGCAACGTGATGTCCTCGGACATGACGCTGCCCTCATACCCGTGGTCACCCTCGCAGGTCGGGTCCGAGCAGATGGCCGGCATCAGGTCGACACGGCTCACCGCGCCCCATCCGAGGGTGACGGTGATCTCGCGCCCCAGCGACCCGGCCCGGTAACTGGCCGGGTCGGCCACGACGTGCGAGGTCATGACCCCGCGCACTGCCGACAGGGGCACCGTCTCGCAGGTGGCGGTGGCCACCGGACGAGCGCCCGCGGGATCGTCCTTGTCGTCGGCGTGGGCGATGATCAGCCGGGAGGGAGTCATGACCAGCACGGTCAGGTGCCGCAGCACCGATTCCTCTTCCAGGATCGTCTCCTGGTGCACCAGATGGGCGGTGGGCTCCTGGCCGGCCAGCGCGTGGGCCACGACATCGGCGACCAGCGTCGGGTAGTAGCCGGCCCGGTCGATGTCGGCGACGAGCTCGGGCGGCAGCGGAGAGACCACGGGGCGTGCTGGCATGGCGCCCATCCTCGCACCCGCGGCGGCCCCCCGCCGCACCACGGTCCAACCGGATCAGACGAGCGCCCGGCGGGAAGCCTCCAGACGCAGCGAGGTCGGTGCGACCCGCACGTCGGCGCCGAGCACATCGACCCCGCCGGACCAGGCGTTCACCGGCAACAGCCGGACCTGGACGATCTCCGGAAGGTCGTCGGTGAGAACGCCGATCCGGGCCACCAGATCCGCGAGCGCCGCCTGGTGCACCGGCACGCGCCCTCGGTGCCCGGTGAGCAGCGGAGCAGCGCGCACCGTGGTGATCAGGTCGAGCACGTCGACATCGGTCAGCGGTGGAATCCGGTAGGCGATGTCACCGAGCAGCTCGGTCGGCGGGCCGGCGATCGAGAAGCTGACGACCGGACCGAAGAGCGGGTCTTCGACGCCACCGACGACACACGACACTCCGGGGGTGGCCATCTGTTGGACCGCGAACCCATGGTCCGCCTCGTCGCCGAGGCGCTCGACGAGCGACTGGTAGGCCAGACGTAGCGCCTCTTCGGACTGCAGGTCGGTCCGCAGCCCGGTCACGCCCTGGGTATGGCGCACCAGCGGGCTGCGCGACTTGAGGATGACCGGAAAACCGATCTCGTGCCCGGCAGCGACGGCTTCGTCCTCGCTGGTCACGGTGATCTGTGGCCACAGCGAGATGCCGTAGGCACCGAGCAGCTCCGCCGACTCCTCCTGGGTCAGGGCGCGGCCCTGCGGCGAGTCGCCGAGCACCCGGTCGACAAGGGCCTGGGCGGCTGCCTGGTCGATCCCGGACGGGGACACCTCGGTGCCGCGGTCCCGGTCGCGCCACTTCGCATACGTGGTCACCGCGGCCAAGGCCCGCACAGCGTCCTCCGGCAACGTGTATGCCGGAATCGTCCCGCGCTCCCCAGCCACCGAGGCGGAGTCCACCGCCGAGTCGACCACCCCGTGCATCCCCAGGAAGGTGGCCACGACCGGCTTGTCGCTCAGGGCGGCCTCCTCCCGGATGGCGGCGACGACGTCGGCATCCCAGGCGATCAACGGGGGCACGAAGCAGGTCGCCACCGCGTCCACGTCCGGGTCGGCCAACGCCGACCGCATGGCGTCGCGCACGTCGTCGGCGGAGGCCTCGTTGGACAGGATGACCGGTCCCCGGGTGACCTCCAGGCCCTCCGCGAGCGCCGTCTCGGCGGTGATGGCACCCAGGGAGTCGGCGTTGCCGAGGACAGCCAGGCGGTTGCCGCGCGGCAACGGCTGGGTCGTGACCAGCTGGGCGATGTCGAACAGCTCGTGGGCGTCACCGACCCGGATGACCCCTGCCTGGCGCAGCATGGCGTCGAAGGCCTCCGGTGGCATCTGGGTCTGTCGGGTCCGGTGCCCGGGCGGCGCGCCATACGAGGACACACCCGACTTGACGACGATGACCGGCTTGATCGACGCCAGGTGGCGCGCGATCCGGGAGAACTTGCGCGGATTGCCCATGGACTCGACGTACAGACCGACGGCGCTCGTCTCGGGATCGTCGATCCAGTACTGCATGAGGTCGTTACCCGAGACGTCCACCCGGTTGCCGGCGCTGGCGAACACCGACAAGCCGATGCCGCGCCGACGGGCCGAGGCGAGAACGGCGACACCCAGCGCACCGCTTTGGGAGAACAGCCCGAAGCCGCCGCGGCGCGGGAGCTCAGGTGCCAGCGACCCGTTGAGCCGCACGTCCGGATGGGTGTTGATGACCCCGAACGATGATGGGCCGATGACCCGCATGCCCCACTTGCGGGCGCGTCGACGCAGCTTGTCCTGCTTGATCTCCCCGTCCGCACCGGCCTCGGCGAACCCCGAGCTGAAGACGAGCAGGGTGTGTACGCCGGCCTTGCCGCATTCCTTGGCCGCAGCCAGCACCTGGTCGGCCCGCAGCGCAATCATGGCCAGGTCGACCTGGCCGGGGACGTCGGAGATCTTGGCATAGCACTTCAGCCCGAGGATCTCGTCGGCCTCCTGGTTGACCGCGTAGACCGGGCCGGTGAAGCCCGAGTCGAGCAGGTTCTTCAGGACCCGATGGCCGAGGCGATCCGGGTCCCGGCTCGCGCCGATCACCGCCACCGACGCGGGGAACAACACCCGGCGCATGCTCACCGACTCGGCGCGATGCTCCCGCGCGAGCCGGACCTCTCGCGACGCGGCCGTGGGGCGGATGTCGAAGGACACCGCGACGACGCCGTCTTCAAACTTGTGGCTCACCTCGTAGCCGGCCTCGCGGAAGACGTTGAGCATCTTGCGGTTCTGCGGGAGGACCTCGGCGAGGAACCGGGTGACATCTTGCTCGAAGGCGATGGCGGCCAGGTGCTCCAGCAGGATCGAGCCGATCCCGCGGCCCTGGTAGTGGTCCGAAATATTGAAGGCGACCTCTGCGGTCGTCGAGTCGACCAGGTCATAGCGGCCGACGCCGATGATGTCGTCGCCCACGGTGGCGACGAGGGCAACCCGGTCGACGTAGTCCACGTGGGTGAACCGGAAGACGTCCCGGTCGCTGAGCTCTTTCAACGGGGCGAAGAACCGCA
>JBPOIZ010000047.1:0-2283 GCA_052034115.1 Actinomycetota bacterium | reverse complement strand
CTCGTCGGTGGGTCATGGCAGGCTGTGTCTTGTGTCCGCGACGCCCAGCCTGGTTCTCATCAGCGGCCCTGAGGAGCTGCTGGCCGATCGAGCCATCGCCTCGGTGCTGGCCGACCTGCGGATCGGTGCGCCGGACCTCGATGTGGTCCGGGTCGTGGGCGAGTACCCACGAGGTCAGCTGGCGGTCCACACCAGCCCATCGTTGTTCGGCGGGTCCAGCTGCGTCATCGTCGAGGCGCTGCACGAGGCGTCGGACGACCTGTATGACGATCTGGTCGCATACCTCGGTGCGCCGGAGGACCACGTCACCTTGGTGGTGCGGCACGCCGGCGGTCCGCGGGGCAAGCGGGTGCTCGATGCGGCCAAGGCCCACGGAGCTCGCGTGGTGGACTGCCCGGCCATCAAGAACGACCGTGACAAGGCCGACTTCACGACCAACGAGTTCCGCCGGGCCGGCCGCAAGGCCACGCCCGAGGCGGTCAGGGCCCTCGTGGAGGCCGTGGGCAAGGACATCCGTGAGCTGGCCTCGGCCTGCGCGCAACTGGTCAAGGACACCGACGGGGTGATCGATGACCGAATGGTCGAGACCTATCACGGCGGCAAGGTGGAGGCGACCGGCTTCCGGGTGGCCGACGCTGCGGTGGCTGGCCGCGCCGGCGAAGCGCTGCGTCTGCTCCGGCACGCCATCGCCACCGGCGTCGACCCGGTGCCGATCGTCGCGGTCTTGGCCAGCCAGCTGCGCCAGGTGGTTCGGGTCGGGGCAGCCTCACGCGGCGCCAGCTCGGCCCAGCTCGCCTCGTCCCTCGGGATGGCACCCTGGCAGGTCGACAAGGCGCGGCGGGTCGCAGCGGGCTGGACCCCGGAGGGGCTGGCCGTCTCGATTCAGGCCGTCGCGGCTGCCGATGCGGAGGTCAAGGGTGGTGGTCGCGACCCGGTCTATGCCGTCGAACGAGCCATCCTCACGATGGCGACGGCCCGAGCCCGCACCGAGCGATAGGCGCGCCGGCCGGGGGGCGGGCAAGGCGTCAGTCGGCCAGCCGGGCACCCAGCCACGGGTCGACGACTGCGTGGAAGGCCTCCGTCCTGCTCCGGCGCACGCAGTGGTCCGCGCCGGCGACCACCTCAGTCGTCACGGCTGCGCAGGTGGCCTTCACCTCGGCCAGTCGCGCGGCGGACCACAACACGTTCGTCGTGCCGGTCACCAGCAGCGTGGGCGTCCGCAGGGCCGGCAGCACCTCGGTCCAGGATCGCCATACCAGTGCTCGGCCCGCAGCGGCGAAGGCGAGGTCGGTCTGGGTCTTGGCGACGGCCCACGGTTCCAGTTCTTCGGCGGGCCATCCGGTGGTGTCGCGCCGCCCGGCCTCGAGCATGGTGCTCGGGTTGGTGCGGAACGACGAGAGCCACTGGACCTGCGTGGCACCCCATGCCGGGTCGCCGGGGCCGCTCACCGGCTCTGTCGGGTAGGCAGGGTCCTCCAGCACCACGGCGTCGACCAGGTCGGGGCGTTCCCTTGCCGTCCAGCTGGCGATATTGCCGCCCATCGAGTGCCCGACCATCGCGATCCTGCCCGCCCCGTCCCTGCGCAGCCGGCCCAGGACGCTCACGGCGTCCGACACCATGAGTTCGGCCGGGCTGCCCGCCAGCTGATCGGCGCCGAACCGTGCGCCTCGCCCGTGCCCTCGCGCATCCCAGCAGACGACGGTGTATGTCGTTCGCCAGCGGCGAACCGCGTCCCCCCACGTGAGCCCGGAGTCGGAGAAACCGTGCAGCAACGCGAGAGTTGGGGCCCCTGGCGGACCGTCATGCCGGTAGCAGGGGATGTCGCCGACGAGATAGGAGGGCACCTGCCGAGGCTAGCCGCCGAAGCTCGGTCGGCAGTCCAGGGCCGGCGAGGGGGTGGGCCGTTTTGGGACAGGCCGCAGCCCCCTGGTAGATTCACCCCTTGCGTGCGCGCAAGGTCGTGCGCGCACGAGCACTACCGCGCCGGTCCACCGCAGGGTGTCCCCACGCCCGGTCCCGGGCCGACGCAGCCGCCCTCTCAACGGCATCCCATTTCGACCGACGAAAGATCACTCGTGGCAAACATCACGTCGCAGATCAAGCGCATCAAGACCAACGCCAAGCGCACCGAGCGCAACAAGGCGGTCAAGTCGGAGTTGCGGACCGCGGTCCGCAAGTTCCGTGAGGCCGCTGCCAGCGGCGACAAGGCCGCGGCCGCGACCGCCCTTCAGTCGGCGTCGGTCAAGCTCGACAAGGCCGCCAGCAAGGGCGTCATCCACAAGA
>JBPOIZ010000094.1:0-2348 GCA_052034115.1 Actinomycetota bacterium | reverse complement strand
GATCAGCTCACGGAAGTCGAAGGCCGAGTCGAGATGTCCCTCGTCGGTGTCGTAGCCCTTCTCGATCCGCTCCTGGGTGCCCTGCGGCCCGTAGACCGGGATCCGGGCGTCGGGTTGGCCGCTGGGGTGGTAGCGGTGCATGACGTAGAGCCCGCACAGGTCCAAGCAGTGATCCGGGTGCAGGTGGGTCAGGAAGATGGCGTCGAGCCCGAGCGGGTTGACGTGCTTCTGCAAGGTCCCGAGCGATCCGTTGCCGAGGTCGAGCAGGATCCGCCAGAGCCGCCCGTCCGCGCCCGGCACCGTGACGAGGTATGACGATGCCGGCGAGGCCGGCCCAGGGAATGAGCCGGCGCATCCGATGACGGTCAGCCTCATCCTGGACGCACCTCCTCCTGGTGGGCCTCGACGGCCGCCTCGGGCCCGAGGAACCGACGGGCCAGGCGCATGAAGGTCGCCGGGTCCCCCGTCGTGACGAACTCGTGCCGTGGCGCGGGCAGGTCGTCGGGGCGCAGCGCGTCGGCGTCGGCCAGCACGCGGTAGAGGTCCTTGGCGGTCTCCTCGGCCGAGCTGACCAGGGTCACCAGATCCCCCATGACGTAGGAGATGACGCCGGTGAGCAGCGGGTAGTGGGTGCAGCCGAGGATGAGGGTGTCGACACCCTGGGCCTGCAGAGGGGCGAGGTAGTCCCGGGCCACGGCGAGCAACTCGTCCCCGCCGGTGATGCCGTTCTCGACGAATTCGACGAACCGCGGGCAGGGCTGACTGGTCACCGCGATCTGGGGCGCCGGCGCGCAGGCGTCGATGTAGGCCCGGGAGGTGTGGGTGCCGAGCGTGGAGTTCCCCCCGACGTGGTTGCCGCGCGTCGCCGCGGCGGCCCGCCGCACGGCCGGGCGGATCACCTCGATGACCGGCACGTCATACCGCTCGCGGGCATCGTGCAGCACCGCCGCGGCCGCGGTGTTGCAGGCGATGACGAGTGCCTTGACGCCGCGGTCGACGAGCCGATCAAGGCATTCGAGCGCGAACTCGCGGACCTCGGCGATGGGCCTCGGCCCGTATGGCGTGCGCGCCGTGTCGCCGAAGTAGACCACCGCTTCGTGAGGCAACTGATCGAGGACCGCGCGGGCGACGGTCAGGCCGCCATACCCGGAGTCGAAGATCCCGATCGGTGCGTCAGCCACGGGCCGAAGCGTAACCGCCGGGTCGGACGCCGGCGCCCCCAACCCCGGCGTTCGATCGGTCACAGCACCGGGTCAGCGGCGCGGGAGGAGGACCTGGACGAGGGACTCCTGGAGCCAGCCGAGGAAGTCGTAGACGGCGACGGCATAGGCGGCCGGGTCGTTCTCGTCGGCCGAGGCGAGGTAGGCCTCGAGCGCCTCGGCATCACCGTCGACGCGCAACCCGAGCCGTTCGCCGAGCAGCAGCCGCACGTCGTTGAGCGCGACGAGCACGGCCTGGGCCTGGTCGGGCGGCACCCGCACCGTGTCGCCGTCCGCGCCGCGCAGCAGCGCCATGGTGGTGTCCAGGCACCGGCTCTTGTGCAGCCGCAGATCCTGCTCGGTGAGCCGGCGGAACTCGGCGGCCGTCGCCTCGTCGCCCTGGTGCCCGGTCGGCAGCAGACGCTCCAGGGCCGGGTCGAGCGGCTGATCGGCCAGCCCCACCGGTTCGCGCATCGAGGCGACGAGCGCCTCGAACGGGTCGTTCGGGTCGATCGGTCCGCCGGCCGCGTCGAGCGGGGCGAGCAGGACCCGGGTCTGCTCCATGAGCCCGACGACCAGGGCCCGCTCGGTGGCATCGAGGCTCGCCGCGAGGTCGCCGCCACGGGTCTTCTTGAACGCGGTCGCCATACCGGCTGCTCAGCCGTCCTTCTCGAAGGTGGCCCACAGCCCGAAGCCCTGCATCGCCTGGGTGTCGCGCTCCATCTCCTCGCGGGTCCCATGGGAGACGGCGGCCTTGCCCTTGATGTGGACATCCATCATGAGCTTCTCGGCCCGCTTCTTCGGATAACCGAAATAGGACATGAAGACGTAGGTCACGTAGGACATGAGGTTGACCGGGTCGTTCCACACCAGCGTCACCCAGCCCGGGTCCAGGGCCGCGGTCGCGTCGGGGACCGTCGTCGGCTCGACGGTGGGGGCCAGCGACATACGCCAAGGGTATGCCGGTCCAGCAGCCCCTGACGCCACCCGACCCCTCGCGCCCACTGATGGGAATCGGTCGCTGTGCGGGCTCGATAGCGCCAGATCCCCATCCTTCGCGGCGGCGACGCGGCGGATCCCCATCGGTCGCGGGCTGCGGCGTGTGGCGGTGAGCGGGTCCGGCATACCCTAACGCCTGTGACGACCAAC
>JBPOIZ010000091.1:0-37329 GCA_052034115.1 Actinomycetota bacterium | reverse complement strand
GCCGGAAGGTGTTGCGTGCCGCGGCCGAGACGGTGAAGAAGCGGTAGGCATCGATGTGGGTGCATCGCAGGGAGTGGCTCTCGACGACGGCGTCGGTGCCGGCCGAGCCGAGCCGCAACGGCAGCTGGGTATGGCGCACCGCGTCCGACGGCAGCTGGTAGACCATGGCCCACTCATGCAGGGCGAAGCACCCCAGCCCAGGCTCACGGTCGTCGAGGGCGGTGAGTAGCTCGCGGATGAAGGCCAACTCGTCCGACCGCCGGGCCGCGAACTCACCGGCGTCGACCCGCACCACGGCGCCCTCGGTTCGATAGAACCGCCATGCCGCACGGGGGAGCGCGGCGGCCTCGTCGAGGCCGACGCCCACGCCCGGATGCCATCGGCGCAACCGGCCCGGGGTCACCGGGTAGTACGTGAAGAGGAAGTCCTCCGTCGGGTGCTTCACACCGCGATCACGACGTGCCCGGTATGACGCCGTTGCCGTGTCGACGCGGTCCTCATGGGCCCGTTCGCGTTCGCCCCAGGTGGCGCGATCGAGGACGTCGGTCGCGCCGATCGCGAGATCTTCGGCAGGCACCCCGCCACGATAGTCAGGCCACTGTGCACCCCGGACCCGGCGTCCCGTGGCGGTTCCGACTGGCGCATAGGCTGAGCGGGTGCGCATCGCCCGATTCACGACAGGTGACGACCCGTCATACGGGGTCGTCGAGCAGGACGGCGGCGAACTCGTCGTCGCCGCCATCCACGCAGACCCCCTCTATCAGCCCATCTCGTTCACCGGCCGTCGACTGGCCCTGGACGAGGTCCGGCTGCTGGCCCCGGTCATCCCGCGCAGCAAGGTCATCGGGATCGGCCGCAACTATGCCGACCATGCCGCCGAGATGGGCGCGAGCCCGCCGCCGGAGCCGATGATGTTCCTCGTGCCGAACACCGCTGTGGTCGGGCCCGGCGACCCGGTCGTCATCCCTGCGCAGAGTTCCGAGGTGCACTACGAGGGCGAGCTGGCCGTGGTCATCGGCAAGGTGTGCAAGAACGTGCCGGCCGAGCGCGCCCTGGCGGTCGTCTTCGGCTACACCTGCGCCAACGATGTGACCGCGCGCGACCTGCAGCGCAGTGACGGCCAGTGGTCCCGCGCCAAGGGCTTCGACACGTTCTGCCCGCTCGGCCCGTGGATCGAAACGACCCTGGACCCGTCGGCCCTGCACCTGCAGACCCGCCTCGACGGCCAGGTCGTGCAGGACGGCACGACGGCAGACCTGATCTTCGACGTGGCCTCGCTGGTGGCGCACGCCAGTGCGGCCTTCACCCTGCTGCCGGGCGACGTCATCCTCACCGGCACGCCCGCGGGCGTTGGACCGGTGCGCCCCGGCCAGCGCGTCGATGTCGAGATCTCGGGAATCGGTGTCCTGAGCAGCCCGTTCGTCACCCGGTAGTCGGCCCCGTTCGGGGGTAGTCTGACCGCACTATGAGCAAGTTCCCGGAGCCGCTGCCCACCCCCGCCACGGCCCGACCCGCGCTGCCCGGAGCTGTCCGGCTGCGGGTCGCGCCCTCACCGACCGGCGACCCGCACGTCGGGACGGCCTACATGTCGATGTTCGATCTCGCCTTCGCCCGGCAAAACGGCGGTCGCTTCATCCTGCGGATCGAAGACACCGACCGGGCTCGGCTGCAGCACGGCAGCGAAGACCAGATCTACGACACCCTGCGCTGGCTCGGCCTGAGCTGGGACGAAGGGCCGGACATCGGCGGTCCCTGTGCGCCATACCGGCAGTCCGAACGGCTCTCGACCTACCGGCCGTATGCCGACCGGCTGCTCGCCGAGGGCTTGGCCTACCACTGCTGGTGCTCCCCCGAGCGGCTCACCCAGATGCGCGAGGAGCAGCAGCGTCGCAAGCAGCCCACCGGCTACGACCGGCTCTGCCTGGGCAAGACTCGCGACGAGCGAGCCCACCTGCCCGGCTTCACCGAGACCCCGGTCGTGCGGATGCTCATCCCCGACGACGTCGAGCTCGGCTTCGACGACCTCATCATGGGCCGGACCAACGCACCGCGGCCGGACGATCAGGTCATCCTCAAGGCCGACGGCTTCCCCACCTACCACCTGGCGGTGGTCGTCGACGATCACGAGATGGGCATCACGCACGTCGTGCGTGGTCAGGAGTGGATCTCCTCGACGCCCAAACACATCCTGCTCTACCGGTGGCTCGGCCTGACCCCGCCGCAGTTCGCCCACATGCCGCTGCTGCGGGACGAGAAGAAGGCCAAGATCTCCAAGCGGAAGAACCCGTGGGCCCGGCTCACCTGGTTCCGCGAGCAGGGCTATCTGCCCGAGGCGCTGCTCAACTTCCTTGCGCTGCAGGGGTATCCGCCCATCGTCGAGCCAGACGGCACCGAACGTGAGGTCTTCACGTTCGAGGAGTTCACCGAGCGCTTCGAGTGGTCCAAGGTCAACCCGGCGGGGTCGATCTTCAATCTCGACAAGCTCGACTGGCTCAACGGGCATTACCTCCGCTCGTTGCCGCTGGGCGACTTCACCTCGCGGCTCCTGCCCTTCCTGGAAGCCGACGGGGTGCTGTCCGGATCCCCGTCGTTGGGGGAGTTGGGGCGGCTCAAGGACATCGCGGCGCTCATCCAGACCCGTATCGCGCA
Source organism: Actinomycetota bacterium (assembly GCA_052034115.1). Lineage (GTDB taxonomy): Bacteria > Actinomycetota > Actinomycetes > Actinomycetales > Dermatophilaceae > Lutibacillus. Next base: position 34,680 of record JBPOIZ010000091.1, on the reverse strand, counting down.
CCTGACCGAAGCCACCGACCTGGTCCGGCCCTTCTTTGTCGGGGACGACCAGGTGGAGATCGCCGAGGATGCGCGAGCCACCCTCGATGCCAACTCGCCGGCCGCGCTCGACGCCGCGCTGGACGTCCTGGGCGACATCGACGACCACGCCGAAGGCCTGCTCGGTCGGCAGTCCGCGTGGAACGCACCGGCTGTCGAGGAGGCGCTGCGGGCGGCCCTGGTCACCGGTCTGGGCCTGAAGCCGAAGGTGGCCTTCGGGCCGGTCCGGGTCGCGGTCTCCGGGCGGCGGATCTCCCCGCCGCTGTTCGAGTCCATCGAGATCCTCGGGAAGACCTCGACCCTGGCCCGGCTGCGCGCCCTACGGGACACCTTGTAGGTCGGCCGTGGTCGACATCCGGCTGCCCCTGGGCGGGGGTAAGTTCAGCGTGCGAGTCGGCGTGCTCTGCGTGCGGGACGGCTCGCTCCTGGTCAATCGGCTGGCCGGCGATGACTTCGCCTTCGTGCCCGGCGGGGCACTGGGCACAGGGGAGGACATCCTCACCTGTGCCCAACGGGAGTGGCGCGAAGAGACCGGCCTCGAGGCGGTCGGCTGCCGGCTCGTCGGCATCGTGGAATCCTTCTTCAACGAGCGCGGGACCTTCCAGCACGAGATCGGCTGCTATGTCGCTGTCGACCCGCCGCCCGACGGTGCCGTGCTGCCGGAGCTGGTCGTCGACAGTGCCGACACCGCGTTCGCCTGGGTGCCGTTGGACGAGGTGTCGACGTACCCGGTGCTGCCGGCCCCTATCGCCGAGTTGCTCTCCGTTCCGGAGGGACAGATCTGGCACCGGGTCAACCGTGAGGTGCCCTGGCCGGCGGCCGCTGAGGTCCGCGACGCGCGCCTGGGCCGCTGAGGTGCCGCGGTGGACGGCGGCCGCACGGTGGAGATTTGGGATCATCCACCTGGGCCGGTAGCATCGACCTTCGGTCTTTCCGCCCGAAGGCGAGGTCCGCGCGCGTGACGTGTCACGAAGGCGGGCGGCGCGCGCGGGCGGGATACCCCCTTGGGGTATGGTGTAATTGGCAACACGACGGATTCTGGCTCCGTTGTTCTAGGTTCGAGTCCTGGTACCCCAGCGCAACAGCGAGCTAGACGTTGTGGCACGGCCCCGTTGTGTAGTGGCCTAGCACGCCGCCCTCTCAAGGCGGTAGCGCGGGTTCGAATCCCGTCGGGGCTACACCCGTGAGACCCCCTGCAATGTAGGGGGTCTCACCACCTCGGCAAGGCCCGGGCCCCTTGAGGGTTCGGGCCTTGTTGTTGTCCTGGGACCCGTGTCGACCGCTGGTGTGTCGGGGGCGGCGGATGCGGATCGAGGTGTGGGCCCGAGTGACGGGTTTTCGTCCTCTCATGTGGCCGAGCGTTGGGTATCGGGCGTTGTGAGGGGGGCACAGCGCCCGATCGCCATACCTGGCGGGGGTGGAGTGACGGATCTCCATCTCTCGGGAGGGCAGCCGCGATGCGCAGGCTGGTGACGGCGGTGATGCCGAGCGGTCTGGGTCGGGGTGGGAGCTGGACGGTGACGGCGGTGAGGCCGGGCGGTTGCGACGAGGACGCTCGGTCGGGGAACTCGACGGCGGTGAGGCAGGGCGGTTGCGACGAGGACGCTCGATCGGGGAACTCGACGGCGGGGAGATAGAGAGTGCTGGCTCAGGGACTCGGCTGGGGAGAGAGTCCTCGGCCAGGGACTCAACCCCAGGGTGATCCTCGGTCAGGGGCTCACTGGCGGCAGAGCTCTCGCCCGGTGCCGGGACGTCACCAGTAGATGACTACCCGATCGCCGACGTTGACCTGGTCGAAGAGCCACTTCGCGCCGTTGTAGTCACGCAGGTTGACGCAGCCGTGGGAGGCGCCGCTGTAACCGACTGCAGCGAAGTCGGGGGAGAAGTGCACCGCCTGGCCGCCGTTGAAGAACAGCGCGAAGGGCATGGCCGTGTGGTAGATCGTCGACACGTGGTCCCGGGACTTCCAGAACACCGAGAAGGTGCCTTCACCGGTCGGCAGCTCGTCCGACCCGAACCGGACGTCCATCGTGTACAGGGCCTTGCCGTTGACCACCCAGACCAGCTTGCGGGTGGTCTTGCTGACGCAGATGACCCGCCCGGTCATGCACCGCTGATCCACACCGGTGGCGGGTTTGCTGCCCTGGGGCGAGGCGATGATGTTGTACATCTCGTTGTGCGTCGGCTGCCGGGTCATCGAGACGAGCTTGTCCCAGGTGCGCTGGTCCACCTGCCCGTTGATGGGGTAGCCGCGCTTGGCCTGGAAGCCGCGGACGGCCTCCTCGGTGACCGGACCGTACGTGTCCGTGACATCGCCGGACATCCAGGAGATCTGGATGAGCCGGGACTGCAGCTCGCGGACCTTCTCGCCGGTCGACCCGCGCTTGAGCAGTGCCGGGCCGGCCACGATGCGGTCGTGCATCTCGTCGCTGGACGGTTGACGAGTCATCTCGACGAGCTTGGCCCACGTCTTCTTGTCGACGGTTCCGGTCGCCTGATAGCCGCGCTTGTCCTGGAAGCCCTTGACGCCCTTGGTGGTCTGGCCGTCATACGTGGCGGTGATCTTCCCGGCATACCACTGGATCTGACGAAGCCGAGCCTGGACTTCCCGGACCTTCGCGCCGGTGTCGCCGGGGCCGTAGAGGTAGGCGCGCGGCTTGGGCGTCGCTGTGGGCGTGGGGGTGGGCGTCGCGGTGGTCGTGGGGCTGGCCGCCGGCTGCGTGCTCGGTGTCGCGGCGGGCGTGCTTGGGGACGAGGTGGGGGTGCTGGCGGTCGTCCGCGTCGGTGCCGGAGCAGCCTGGGCCAGACCGGGGATGGAACACCCCGTCAGGGCCCCCAACGCGACGGTTGCGGCGACGGCTAGGGGCGCGATGGTCGCGCGGCGCATGGCTCCTCCTCGGCACCCGGTGTGCATGCCCGTGACCAGTAGACGGCATGCGCGCGCCCGCGCGTGGTACCGGCGAGGTCACGGTTTGGTGACAGAGCTCGCGGCCCCCGGTCAGCGACCGGCCTGCTGATGAGCCCTGCGCAGGACCTCGGTGAGCTTGTTCGCCCCGGCGACCACGGTGGCCGCGTGCAGCCGGCCGGGCTGGCGGGACAGCCGCTCGATGGGCCCGGAGATGGACACTGCGGCCACCACCCGGCCAGAGGGCCCCCGCACGGGTGCCGAGACCGAGGCGACCCCCGGCTCGCGCTCGCCGACACTTTGGGCCCACCCGCGGCGCCGCACGGCACTCAGGGTGGTGGCGGTGAACTTCGCGCCCCGTAGGCCGCGGTGGAGCCGGTCCGGCTCCTCCCAGGCGAGCAGCACCTGGGCCGCTGAGCCGGCGTGCATCGACAGGGACGCGCCGACCGGGATCGAGTCGCGCAGTCCCATGGGTCGCTCGGCAGCTGCGACGCAGATGCGCTGGTCACCTTGACGGCGGAAGAGCTGCGCTGATTCGTGGGTGTGGTCGCGCAGGGCGCCAAGGACGGGGCCTGCGGCCGCGAGCAGCCGATCCTCGCCGGCGGCGGCCGACAGCTCGCCGAGCCGCGGGCCGAGGATGAAGCGGCCCTGCATGTCCCGAGCGACGAGCCGGTGGTGCTCCAGCGCCACGGCCAGGCGATGTGCGGTCGGGCGAGCCAGACCCGTCGCCCCCACGAGTTGGGCCAGGGTCGCCGGGCCTGCCTCGAGGGCGCTGAGAACGGTGGCTGCCTTGTCGAGGACGCCCACGCCGCTGCTGATGTCCATGTAATGATATTGACGTCTCATTGCCTGAGACGCAAATCCACCTGGTCTTCGGTGCGGGCGACCCTGGGTCGCACGCACTTCTTCGGAGGGAACCGATGGCGACGACGCTAGCCGAGAAGGTCTGGGCTGACCACGTGGTGCGGCAGGCCGAAGGGGAGCCTGACCTGCTCTACATCGATCTCCACCTGCTCCATGAGGTGACCAGCCCCCAGGCCTTCGACGGCCTGCGCCTGGCCGGGCGGCCCGTTCGCCGGCCGGAACTCACCCTGGCCACCGAGGACCACAACGTCCCGACGACGCCGGGACCGATCACCGACCCGGTCAGCTTGACCCAAGTGGAGACCCTGCGCCGCAACTGCGCGGAGTTCGGGGTCCGGTTGTTCCCGATGGGCGACGCCGAACAGGGCATCGTCCATGTGGTCGGGCCCCAGCTCGGCCTGACCCAGCCCGGTATGACGATCGTGTGCGGCGACAGCCACACCTCGACGCATGGGGCCTTCGGGGCGCTGGCCTTCGGGATCGGGACGTCCGAGGTCGAGCACGTCTTGGCCACGCAGACCCTGCCCCTGGCGCCGTTCAAGACGATGGCGGTGACGGTGACCGGTCGACTGGCAGCCGGGGTCACGGCCAAGGACATCATCTTGGCGGTCATCGCCCGCATCGGCACCGGCGGCGGTCAGGGCTACGTCATCGAATACCGCGGCGAGGCCATCGCGGCCCTGTCGATGGAAGAGCGCATGACGGTATGCAACATGTCCATCGAGGCCGGGGCCCGGGCCGGCATGATCGCCCCGGACGAGACGACGTTCGCCTACCTCGCCGGCCGCCCGCACGCGCCCACCGGGGCCGAGTGGGACCTGGCCGTTGCCGCCTGGCGGCTGCTGCGCACCGACGACGGCGCCGTCTTCGACGCCGAGGTCGTCATCGACGGGGCTGCCCTGACGCCTTACGTCACGTGGGGGACGAACCCGGGCCAGGGCCTGCCGCTGGGCGCCCAGGTGCCGTTCCCCGACGACTTCACCGACGCGGGGGACCGGTTGGCCGCAGAGCGGGCCCTGGAGTACATGGGCCTGACCTCGGGCACGCCGCTACGCCAGGTCGCCGTCGACACCGTCTTCGTCGGCTCATGCACCAACGGGCGGATCGAGGACCTGCGGGCCGCCGCGGCGGTCATCAAGGGCCGTTCGGTGGCCGACGGCGTGCGCATGCTCGTCGTGCCGGGCTCGGCCCGGGTGCGCCTGGAAGCCGAGGCCGAGGGGCTCGACGAGGTCTTCACCGCCGCCGGGGCCGAGTGGCGCCTGCCGGGCTGTTCGATGTGCCTGGGCATGAACCCGGATCAACTGGCGCCCGGTGAGCGCAGTGCCTCGACGTCGAACCGCAACTTCGAGGGGCGCCAGGGCAAGGGTGGGCGCACCCACCTCGTCAGCCCGCTGGTGGCCGCCGCAACGGCGGTTCGAGGCACCCTGTCCTCACCTGCCGACCTCGATCCCGTGGAGGGCTGAGCGATGGAGAAGTTCACCACCCACACCGGTGTCGCGGCGCCCCTGCGCCGCACCAACGTCGACACCGACCAGATCATCCCGGCCGTCTACCTCAAGCGCGTGACCCGCACCGGCTTCGAGGACGGGCTTTTCGCCGCGTGGCGCTCGGATCCTGATTTCGTGCTGAACCAGCCGGCGTTTGCCCAGGCCACGGTGCTCGTGGCTGGCCCGGATTTCGGCACCGGAAGCTCGCGGGAGCACGCCGTCTGGGCGCTACTCGACTACGGCTTCCGGGTCGTCATCTCCTCCCGCTTCGCCGACATCTTCCGCGGGAACAGCGGCAAGCAGGGCCTGCTGACTGCGGTCTGCAGCCAGGACGACGTCGAACTGCTGTGGAAGCTGATCGAGACCGACCCGGGTATGCCGCTCACGGTGGATCTGGCCGCCAAGACGGTCACGGCCGGTGACGTCGTCGTCCCGTTCTTCGTCGATGACTACACCCGCTGGCGATTGTTGGAGGGGCTGGACGACATCGGCCTGTCCCTGCGGCACGAGGCAGTGATCGATTCATTCGAGGAGCGACGACCGAGCTACCGACCCACGACCGCACCGATGTGAGGTCCGCCTCGCGCGGACCCAGCGGCGCGCTGGACTCCACCCTCCCGGCAGGTTACGGTCTGTCGGTGCATTCAGCAGGACAAGGGGGGGTGCGGTGAACAAGGCCGACCTCATCAATCTCGTCGAGCCTCGCGTCGGCAACCGGCGAGTGGCGACCGACGTCGTCGAAGCGATCTTCGATGCGGTGATCCGGGAGGTGGCCACCGGGGGCAAGGTGGCCATCACCGGCTTCGGGACCTTCGAGGCGACGGCGCGGGCGCCCCGCACCGGCCGCAATCCGCGCACCGGCGAGGCCGTTCCGATCCACCGCACGACCGCACCGCGGTTCAAACCCGGAACGACGTTCCGCACTGTGGTCGCCGACCCGAGTCTGCTCCCGGAGGAGAGCGACGGTCCGCTGGCGGTCGCCTCGCTCGTCCGGCGGGCCTCGGCCGTCTCGGCGCGGGTCGGGCTGCGCACCGTCCCGGTTGAGCACCACAGCGTCGCGGCAGCGGCTCAGCCGGCCCACCCGAGCATGGTGAAGAAGTCGACGAAGAAGAAGGCGAAGAAGCGCAGCTGACGCGCGCCAGCGCGACAGTCGCCTCAGCGCGGAAGTCGCCTCAGCGCAGACGTCGCGTCAGCGGGGAAGTCGCCTCAGCGGGAAGTCGCCGCAGCGGGGAAGTCGCCGCAGCGCAGGGCATGCCCTCAGCGCAGCGGTTGGTCGTCCCCGATGCCGACAACCCACATCTTGGTGATCGTCCAGGTCGGCTCGTGGAGCTCGATCGACACTCGCTGCCCGGGCCGCACATGCAGCAGGCCACTGGCCGCCACGGTGTCGCCGTCGAAGTCGACGACGCGCCCGTCGTCGAGGAGGGCGGTGCCCGAAAGGGAGTCGGTGACGGTGTGGACGCTAGCCTGCATGGGTCGACCGTAGCGCCTCACGTGTCGCGGCGCCGAGGCCTAGGTCCTGCGCATGCCGCAGGTCCTCAAGCGTGTCGACGTCCGCTCGCAACCGCTCCAGGCCCGCCCCGACGATCACGTGGCCCTGCGCGCTGTGCCGCGCGGCCGATCCCGCCCCGAACGCGGGACTGAGCAGGCGCGGGTCGCCGGCGGCGAGCAGGACCGTCCCCGTGCCCTGACGGTCCGGCACGAACGCCCGCGGGTATGCCGCGGCAGCCTCGAGCGCCGCCGCGACGTCCTCGGCCCGCACCGCCGGAAGGTCGGCGAGGAGGACCGCCACCGGTCCCGCCGGCTCGGCTGCCACCACCGCTGCCGCAACGGCGGCCACCCCGGCCTGAACGGCGCCGTCGAGACCGGCTCCAGGGTCGGGCACGTGCCGGGCACCGGGTCCGGCGAGCTGCTCGACCAGGTGGGGCGCGGCGGTGACGACATACGTGCGTGGCGCGCCGACGCACCCTATGACCGCGGCGAGGGTGTCGCGGGCCATCGCCAGGGCCAGAGCGAGCCGGGTCGCCGCAGGTGAGGGCACGGCGAGGCGTGACTTCGCGAGCCGACCGGCCTTGACGGGGACGACGACCGACCACGGCGCGTTGACGAGCGGAGTGGGCATCCCCGCCATCATCGCCCACCCTCGCGGCTCGACGCGGGGCCGGTCCAGCGGCGAGGATGTCGGTCGGTCCGAGTTGAGGAGGATGTGTGGGCAGGTCCAGGGACAAGGTTCCGCCGGCGTACTGGTTCTTCGTGTCCGTGCTGCGGCCCCCGCTCATGCTGCTCACCAAGCGCGACTGGCGCGGTCTGGAGAACATTCCGCGCGAGGGCGGCTTCGTCATCTCACCGAACCACTTCTCCTATTTCGACCCGCTGTCCTTCGCGCATTTCGTCTACGACAGCGGGCGTCCGCCGCGGTTCCTCGCCAAGGAAGCGGTCTTCCGGATCCCGGTCATCGGGAAGCTCTTCACAGCGGCCGACCAGATCCCGGTCTACCGGAACTCTGCGGACGCGGCTTCGGCCTTTCGCCGAGCGGTGGTGGCCGTGCGGGAGGGCAAGTGCGTGGCGATCTTCCCCGAGGGCACCTTGACCCGTGACCCCGCGCTGTGGCCGATGCGCGGCAAGACCGGCGCCGCCCGGGTGGCGCTGGAGACCCACTGCCCGGTCATTCCGGTAGCGCAGTGGGGCGCCCAGGAGGTCTTGGCGAGGTATTCCAAGCGGCCTCGGCTCCTCCCGCGCAAGACGATGCATGTCGTCGCCGGGCCGCCGGTCGATCTCAGCGACCTCTATGAGCGGCCTATTGACGCGGCGACGCTGCGCGAGGCGACGGATCGCATCATGGCGGACATCACCGTCCTCCTCGAAGGTCTGCGCGGTGAGCAGGCCCCCGCGCTGCGGTTCGACCCCAAGGCGCACGGGATCTCCGAGACCGGTGACTTCACCAAGGAGCAGGAGCCCCCGCAGGCCTCCTGACCGCCGAAGTGAGGGCGGCAGCCTGAACATTCCCCGAGTCAGCGCACGTCGGCTGCGTCCAGCGCCGCCGCGAGGTCGCGCCACAAGTCCTCGGCGTCTTCGATGCCGACCGAGAGGCGCAGCAGCTCCGGAGGAACGGTCTGTGGTTCCAGAGGCCATCGACGACGCCGCTCGAGGATTGACTCCACCCCGCCAAGACTCGTCGCATGCAGCCAAAGCCGGACCCCCTCGGCGACCGACTCGGCCGCGGACGCACCCCCGACCACCTCGATGGAGATCATCGCCCCCCAGCCGGGGTAGTGGACCGCCGCCACCTGTGGATGAGTCCGAAGTCGGCCGGCCAGGTCGGCGGCGGTGGCCGCGGCCCGTTCCACTCGCAGCTGCAGGGTGCGTATGCCGCGCAGCGCCAGGTAGACCTCGAACGGCCCGGCAATGGCGCCATGGCGGCGGCGGTGCTCGGTCAACCGGGCCAGCAGCGCCGCGTCATCGGGTTGCACGACGACCGCACCGAGGACGACGTCGGAGTGGCCGGCCAGGTACTTCGAGACCGAGTGGACGACGACATCGGCGCCGAAGGAGAGCGGCCGCTGCAGGACGGGCGTGGCGAGGGTGTTGTCGCAGGCGACGACCACCCCCCGCTGCCGGGCCGCGGCGGCCAGCAGCGCCAGGTCTGCGACCTCGAGCATCGGGTTGGTCGGCGATTCCAACCACAACAGATCCGCCCCGTCACACGCCGCGATGGTGCTCGCGCTGTCGTGCAGGTCCACCCGGCGCACGCGCAGGCCGGCCCCAGCCAGGGAGTCGGCGAGGTCGAGCGTGGTGTTGTAGGCGTGCCGTGGGACGACAATGACGCCGTCGGTCGGCACCAGGGCCACGGTGGCGGCGATGGCCGCCATACCGGAGGAGAAGACCAGTGCCCGGCCACCCTCGAGGCGACCCAGGACATCCTCGAAAGCCGTCCAGACCGGGTTGCCGGTGCGGCCGTAGACCATGGGCCCGCCAGCGGCATATGTCGAGCTGAGCACCACCGGGACATTCACGGCCGCATCCGGCTCGCGGGCCGGCCGCCCGGCCGCCACGGCGATCGTTGCCGGGGCCAGGTCGGGGGGTAGATCGTGGTGCGCGTCGGGCATGGCGTCACCCTAGCCCCGGGGTAGGGTCGAGCCGATGAGCACCAACCCGCCTTCGCGCATCCGGGTCGCTGTCGTCTTTGGTGGGCGGTCCTCCGAACATGCCGTGTCGTGCTCCACGGCGGCCAGCGTGCTCGCGGCGATCGATCGCGAGCGCTACGACGTCATACCGGTCGGCATCACCAAGGACGGGCGGTGGGTCACCGTCGCGGACGACCCCACCGCCTTGAGACTGGCCGCGGGCCACGTGCCGGAGATCACCGGGGGAGATGCCGTCGTCGTCCCGCTCGGCACCGCGGACCGCCACCTTCAGGTCCTTCACCCGGGGCGGCCGCCGGAGGTGCTCGGCGAGGTCGACGTCGTCTTCCCGTTATTGCATGGCCCGTTCGGCGAGGACGGCACGGTCCAGGGCATGCTCGACCTGGCGGACATCAGGTATGTCGGCTCGGGTGTGACCGCCTCCGCCGTGATGATGGACAAGCACTACATGAAGGTCGTCTTCGCCGCCGCCGGGCTCCCGATCGGCCCCTATGTGGCGATCACCGATCGCGAGTGGACCCGTGACCCGGAGGGGTCGCTGCGACGCGTCGAGGCGCTGGGGTTGCCGGTGTTCGTCAAGCCGGCGCGCGCCGGGTCGAGCCAGGGCATCGTGAGGGTGGCGACGCCAGAGGGCCTTCGTGCGGCGATCCAGTCGGCCCGCGAGCACGACCCGAAGGTCATCGTCGAGGCGGCCATCTTCGGGCGCGAGATCGAGTGCGGGGTGCTCGACGGACGCGGGGCCGACCGCCCGCGGACCAGCGAGCTCGGGGAGATCGAGGTCGTCGCCGGTCACGAGTTCTATGACTTCGAGGCCAAATACCTTGCCGAGGCGGACGTGCGGCTGTCCTGTCCGGCTGAGGTGCCTGCCGACGCCCGGGAACGGATGCGCGACCTGGCGGCGCGAGCTTTCGAGGCCGCCGGCTGCGAAGGGCTGGCCCGCGTCGACTTCTTCTACCAAGGCGACGGGACGATCCTGCTCAACGAGATCAACACGATGCCCGGGTTCACCCCGCTGTCGATGTACCCGCGGATGTGGGCGGCGAGTGGGTTGAGCTACTCCGAGCTGATCGACGAGCTCATCGCGCTGGCCCTGGAGCGGCGCACCGGTCTGCGGTAGTCGCGGCTGCTCAGAAGCTCGAACGGTCAGGGGCCCGGCGAGGCTCCAGATGGCATCGACCGGAGGGTTTCAGCGGCCCGAGCTGGGGTTTCGGGCACCAGATGGCGTCGAGTGGAGGGTTGCTGCGCGGTCTGGGACCTAACGGCAGCGGTGGCCGTTCGTCGGCAGTGACCGGGCTGGCGCGGCGAAGGCCGGCAAGAGCAAGGTGCCGGGGGAGTAGCGGTTCGGGATGAGGACTTCGATGGCCGGGTCGCGCCCGAAGGTCGTCGCCCGGATCCCGTCGGTCAACGGCTCGATGACCCAGTCGATGTCATCGACCGCGACACAGTCGGCCGTCGTGGGCTGCACCGGAGCGACACCGCAGCGGGCGATGATCACCGGGTCCCCCCAGGCCCGCACGGACGGCGAGGTCGACGTCGTCGTGGTGGTCACCATGCCCGCGACCTCGGTGGGCCAGTGGTCGGCGGCCCGCTGGCAGTCCCCAGACTCAGCCTTCGGTGCTGTGGCAACCTCGATGGGTCCCGAGCAGGCAGCCGCCCACAGGGCGCTCAGACCAAGACCCGCGACCAGGGTTACCTGTCGTCGGCGATGACGGGGGCGTGCGCTCAGACGTGCACCACGGTGCAGGTCAGGGTCCGGGTGATGCCCGGGACGTCCTGGATCTTGGAGATGACCATCTTGCCGAGCTCGTCGACGCTGCTTGCCTCGACGCGCGCGATGACGTCATACGGACCGGTGACGTCCTCGGCCAGCGCTACGCCCGGCACGACGGCGATGGCCTCGGCGACAGTGGCCGCCTTGCCGACCTCGGTCTGGATCAGGATGTAGGCCTGGACCACGACAACACCTCTCATCTGGCGTGAGACCATGGGGTCCCGCGTGCCCCTGGGGCCGGGCGCGCATGTCAGACGCTACCGTGCCGCGTGCGGTTTGGCTCAGCCGGGCCACCGCACCTGTGGAAGGACGGACCTGCCATGGCGCATCGGCGGCTCGCCGACCTCGACGAGGACGAGGTGCTGCGCGAGATCCTGCCGCTGCTGCGGACCCCCCTGCCAGGCACCCCCGAACTGCTCGGGCCGGGGGACGACGCGGCCGTCGTCGCGGCACCTTCTGGGTCGGTGGTCGTCACCACGGACGGGATGGTCCGTGGCCTGGACTGGCGAGATGAGTGGTCCAGCGCGGCCGATGTGGGCCACAAGGTCGTCGTGTCGAACCTGGCCGACCTCGCGGCGATGGGGGCTCGGCCCAGTGGGCTGCTGGTCGCCGTGGCGGCAGATCCGGTGACGGAGTTGGCCTGGATCCGGGAGTTGGCTGCGGGGATTGGCGCGACCGCCCGCCGGTATGGCGTCCCCGTCGTCGGCGGCGACCTGTCCGGCGCCGGAGCCGGCGTCGTCGTGGTGAACGTCACCGCGCTCGGAGACCTGCGAGGCCGGACTCCGGTGCTGCGCTCCGGTGCGCGGCCCGGAGACAGCCTCTGGGTGGCCGGTCCGCTGGGCCGATCCGGCGCCGGACTTGCGCTGCTCCAGGCCGGGCGGGCGGCGGCGAATCCTGAGGCAGTGGCCCGCCACCTGCGTCCGGACCTGCCGATGGCTGCGGCGCTGGCCGCGCCCGCTGCCGGCGTCAGCGCCATGATCGACGTCTCCGACGGGCTCGTGCGGGACACGACGCGGCTGGCCTCGAGCAGCGCTGTCCGGGTCGACCTGGACCGCAGCGCCCTCCAGGGTGATGTCGATGCCCTCGCGCCGGCGTTGGGGCAGGACCAGGCGTGGGAGTGTGTGCTCAGCGGAGGTGAAGAGCACTCGCTGCTCGCGACCTTCCCGGCGGACGCCCAGCCGACCCACCCGTGGCGGCGGATCGGAGGTGTCCTCGCCGGGTCTGGGGTGGCCCTCGATGGGCGAGCCGTCGATGCGCCCGGGTGGGACCACTTTCGCCGCTGAGCCCGCTCACCCCGTTGCGCAACGTGGACCTGCCCACAAACACGACAGCCGGCCACGAGGGCCGGCTGTGCAGTATGACGGTCAGGTCAGCGGGTGACCTTACCCGCCTTGATGCACGATGCGCACACATTGACCCGCTTGGTCGAGCCGCCGACGACGGCGCGGACCCGCTGGATGTTCGGCGTCCAACGACGCTTGGTCCGCCGGTTCGAGTGCGAAACGGAGTGGCCGAAACTGGGGGCCTTGCCGCAGACGTCGCAGGTGGCAGCCACGAGATTCTCCTGAGCAGTGGTGGTCGGTGGGCCCGAGCGGCGCGGTAGAGCACCAGCGGGCAACCTGGCAAGAATAGCCGAGCCCGGCGGTCGCGGCCAAACCGCCGCGATGTCGGGTCGGGACGGCATACTCGTTGGCTGTGAGCCAAGCGCCGACCCTCGCGGCCCTCGACGCCGGGTCCGCCCGCCGCTGGGCGGTGCTCACCCGCTCCGTTCTCGCCAGCCATCGGGCCGAGCTCGATGCCCTCAACGTCTTCCCGGTGCCCGACGGGGACACGGGCACCAATCTCCACCTCACCTTCGACACCGCGCTCGAGGCGGCCTGGGCGGGCGTGCCGCCCGACGCCTCGCTTGCCGAGCTCACCGAGTCCCTGGCCAAGGCGATGCTGCTCAGCGCGCGGGGCAACTCCGGAGTGATCCTCAGCCAGATCTTCCGGGGGCTGGCCGACGAGGTGGCCGGTCGAGCGCTCAGTGACCTCGCCGGCTCGGGCCACGAGCCGTGTGTGGACCTCGACGGACCGGCACTGGGCCGGGCGTTGCGCCGGGCGAGCGACCTGGCCTGGCGCAGCGTCTTCCGCCCCCGCGAGGGCACCATCTTGTCGGTCGCCGAGGCGGCAGCGGTCGCGGCGGAGGCAGCCGCCGCCGACACGACGGGGGTCACGCAGGTCGCGCGGACTGCCTTGGCCGCGGCACGGGAGGCCCTGGCACGCACCCCTGAACAGCTCGTCGAGCTGGCGCGGGCCGGAGTCGTCGACGCCGGAGGGGCCGGGTTCGTCCTGCTCCTGGAGGCGCTCGTCCGCATCGTGGCCGGTGACCCGATCTCTGCGCCGACCGTGCGGGTCACTGGGCCTGGCCCGGCGCGGCCGATCGGCCCGGCCGGACAGATCGCCGGCCCGGCCTACGAGGTGATGTACCTCCTCGACGGGGCCGACGCGGCCGATGCCGGGCAGCTGCGCGAACGCCTCGATGCCCTGGGTGACTCGGTCGTCGTCGTCGGGGACGGCGACCTGTGGACGGTGCACGCTCATGTCGACGACGTCGGCGCCGCGATCGAGGCAGGGATCGAGGCCGGGCGACCGCACCGCATCGACGTGACCCGGTTCGCCGACCAGATCGCGACGGTCGGGCCAGCCACCTCGTGCCACGTCGCGACGGCCCACCAGAGCACCCCGATCGCTGCCCCGAAGGTGGCTGTGGTCGTCGCGGTGGGCGGCGCCGGCCTGGTAGCCCTGTTTCGCCAGGCGGGCGCCGTCGTGGTCCAGAGTCGGCCCCGCCGGCGGGCCAGCGTGGCCGCCCTGCTCGACGCCTGCCGCCCCTGCGAGGGCCGTGGGGTCGTCCTGATGCCCCTGGACCCGGACCTCGAGTTGGCCGCTCGCGCGGCCGCGTCAGCGGGCGCCGAGGAGGGGCTCGACATCCGAGTCGTGGCCCTCTCCTCGCCGGTCGAGGGACTGGCCGCCCTGGCCGTCCACGACCCGGAATCCGACCTGGACGCCGCGGTCGCGGCACTGTCGGAGGCGGCGGCGGCCACGGCATACGGGGCGGTGACCATCGCGTCGCGCGATCCTCATGGCGAGGGGGAGTCGTGGCGGCGCGGTGACGTCCTCGGCCTGGTGGGGCGCGACATCGCCGAGGTCGGCTCCGACCTGATGGACGTCGGGGTCGCGGTGGCCAGGGCACTGGTGTCCGGACGCGAGGGTGCCGAGATCCTCACCGTGATCAGTGGCCGTGACGCGCCACCTGGTCTGGGTGCCGACTTGGCCGCGGCGCTGACTGCCTCTGGTCCGTTCGACGCGCTCGACGTCATTCACCTCGAGGGCGGCCAGCCCGTCTACCACCTGCTCCTGGGGGTCGAGTGATGGCCAAGGCCCTGAACGGCCTGACCGAGTCGACCCCCGTCGGCACGGTCATCGGCGTCAAGGGCGCCAAGGTTCTCGCCGACGCGCGTGGTGTCCACACCGTCGGCGCCCTGGTCGACTACCTCCCGCGCCGATACCTCGACCCCGGCTCCTTGAGTGCACAGACCGAGCTCGTCGAGGGGATGGACGTCATCATCGTCGCGGAGGTGCGCTCAGCGACGGCACGGCAGATGCGCCAGCGACGCCAGCGCATGCTCACGGCCACCGTCACCGACGGCCGCACGACCTTCGAGGTCACCTTCTTCAACGCCTACGGCCACGAGCGCAAACTGGTGCCCGGGCGCCGCGTCGTGCTGGCCGGGACGCTGAGCCGCTACAACGGCCGCTGGCAGTTGGCGCACCCCGACTACGAACTGCTCGGTGTGGATGGTGCCCGACCCGACGACGAGGCCCTCGACGCGTTCGCCAATCACCTCATGCCGCTCTACTCGGCGGCCGGGTCGCTCTACTCCTGGAAGATTCGCGATGCCATCCGGCTCGCCCTGGACAGCCTCGCCGACGTGCGCGATCCACTGCCCGCTGCGGTGCGTGCGGCGCGGGCCCTGCCCGGCCGCCGTGAGGCCCTGGAGCTGGTGCATCGGCCGCGCACCCGTGCCGACGTCACCGCGGGCTTGCACCGATTCCGGTATGACGAGGCCTTCACCCTGCAGACCGTGCTGGCCCAGCGGCGGCACGCCGTTCGGGGGGTGCGCACGACGCCACGGCCGAGGCGGTCGGGTGCGCTGCTCGATGCCTTCGACGCCCGCCTGCCGTTCGAGCTGACCGCCGGGCAGCGGGAGGTGGGCGCAGTTCTGGAGGCCGAACTGGCCGACGACCGGCCCATGCATCGGCTGCTCCAGGGGGAAGTCGGATCGGGCAAGACGGTGGTGGCCCTGCGTGCCATGTTGGCGGTCATCGACGCCGGTGGGCAGGCCGCGCTCCTCGCCCCCACAGAGGTGCTGGCCATGCAGCATCACCGCTCCATCTCGGCGATGCTCGGCGACCTCGCCTTGGGTGGGCAACTCGGCGGAGCGCCGAATGCGACGCGGGTTGCGGTGCTCACCGGCAGCCAGAGCGCCACGGAGCGTCGGGCCGCGCTCAACGACGCGGTGACGGGGGACGCGGGGATCGTCATCGGCACCCACGCCTTGATCCAGGACGCCGTCGAGTTCCACGACCTGGGCCTGGTCGTCATCGACGAGCAGCACCGCTTCGGGGTCGAGCAGCGTGATGCCCTGCGCGGCAAGTCGGCGCACCCGCCGCACATGCTCGTCATGACGGCGACGCCCATCCCGCGCACCGTCGCCATGACGGTCTTCGGCGACATGGAGACCTCGGTCCTGACCGAGCTGCCCGCCGGACGCTCACCGATCGCGACCTATGTCGTCCACGACGCCTTGCCCAGCTGGGTGGAGCGCACCTGGGCCCGGGTCGCCGAGGAGGTCGCCAAGGGGCACCAGGTGTATGTCGTGTGTCCGCGCATCGGTGAGCCGGGCGCCGACCCCGGACAGATCGACTGGACCGCTCGCGGCGGCCCGGCTGGCATCGACGGCACCGACGGCGCCGACTTGGTCGGGCCGGAGCCGGACGCCGACGGCGAGTCGGACCGCCGCCCGATGGCCGGCGTCTACGACACGTACGCCGCACTGGGCGAGCAACCGCAGGTGGCGGGACTGCGCCTCGGCATGCTGCACGGTCGGATGCCCGCGGACGAGAAGGACGCCGTCATGACCGCGTTCCAACGCGGCGAGGTCGACGTGCTCGTGGCCACGACGGTCATCGAGGTCGGGGTGGACGTGCCCAACGCGACCGTCATGGTGATCATGGACGCCGACCGGTTCGGGGTCAGCCAGCTCCAGCAGCTCCGTGGCCGGGTCGGGCGAGGTGCGGCGCCTGGGCTGTGCCTGCTCATGACATCCCTCGCGCCGGTGGACACCGGCACCGCTGCGGCGCGCAGCGCCACCCCACCGGCACCGGGTGCTCAGGGCGGTGGCCCCCCATCGGCGTTGCGTCGCCTCCAGGCGGTGGCCTCGACCACCGATGGTCTCGAACTGGCCCGGCTCGATCTGGAGAGCCGCCGGGAGGGCGACATCCTCGGGGCCCGCCAAAGTGGTCGCCGCTCGCAGTTGCGGGTCCTGCGGATCCTGCGCGACGAACAGATCATCGCCGAGGCCCGACAGGACGCCTTCGCCCTGGTCGACGCCGACCCCGACCTGGCCGGGTACCCTGCGTTGGCCGAGCGCGTCGCCGCCGCCTTGGACGACGAGCAGGCCGCCTACCTGGAGCGAGGATGACCCGAATCATCGGTGGGCTGGCCGGCGGTGCACGCCTGGTCACCGCGGCCGGCGACACCACCCGGCCCACCTCCGAGCGGGTGCGGGAGGGCATCTTCTCTCGCCTGGACCATCTCGACGCCCTCGACGGCTCTGCCGTGGTCGACCTGTATGCCGGATCGGGAGCACTGGGCCTGGAGGCCGCCAGCAGGGGAGCGGCCCGGGTGCTCCTGGTGGATCGGCACCAGAAGGCCGTCGCCGCCGCACGACAGAACGCCATCCGGGTGCGGGCCGCCGGGGTGAGCGCCGAGGTGACGGTGCGCGCCGAGCCGGTCCAGCGGGTGCTGACCGCGCCGGTCAGCCAGACGTATGACGTGGCGTTCCTCGACCCGCCATACGACCTGGCCGAGCACGTGCTCGCGGCCGACCTCGCGGCCCTGGTGCCCTGGCTGGCGAACGACGCGGTCGTCGTCGTCGAGCGGGCCAGCCGGTCTCCCGAGCCTCTCTGGCCAGCGGGGATCGGGCCGCAGACCGACAAGCGGTATGGCGAGACCCGGGTCTGGTACGCCCGGCGCGACGCGGCGGATCGCTAGGCTGACCGCCATGACCCGTGCGGTGTGCCCCGGCTCCTACGACCCGGTGACCAATGGGCATGTGGATGTCGTGCTGCGAGCCGCCGACCTGTTCGACGAGGTCGTCGTCGTCGTCCTGCACAACCCGACCAAGCAGGGCACCTTCACGCCGGAGGAACGGGTGGCCCTGTTGCGTCAGGCCCTGCCAGATCGCGCGGGGCTCCGCGTCGAGGCGCACGGTGGTCGGCTCCTCGTGGATGTCTGCCGTGATCTGGGGGCCACGGCGATCGTCAAGGGGCTGCGCGGCGGCACCGACTTCGCGTATGAGCTGCCGATGGCGCTGATGAACCGGCACCTCACTGGGGTGGAGACGGTGTTCCTGCCTGGTGCGCCGGCTTTCGAGCATGTCTCCTCGTCCCTGATCAAGGAAGTCGTCCGGTATGGCGGCGACGTGGCCGGCCTGGTGCCCGACCACGTCCTGGCTGCCTTGATCGCGCGGGTGCGGTGATTTGGGGGCCCTCGTAGGCCTCCGGTAGGCTGTGACGTCGGTCTGTGTCCATTGCCGATGCAGAACTACGCTGACGACCTTCCTGGAGCCATGTCCCGCCTCGACCCGCGCCATCCACTGGTGCTCGACACTCGCGAGCTCAGCCGGCGCCCCGGGTCCATGACGGAGGTCACCAGGACGGTGCTCGCGCCCGAAGCGCTCGGCACCGACGTCATCGCGATTCCGGCGGGCGAGCCCGTTGACCTCGCGGTGCGTCTGGAGTCGGTCTCCGAGGGGGTGCTCGTCAGCGGGGTCGCATCGGCGAAGGCGGTGGGTGCCTGCGTGCGGTGCCTCGACCCGGTTCGTCTTGATGTGCGAGCCAGGTTCCAGGAGCTGTTCGCCTACACCGACCGTGCCGCACACCACCGCGAGGTGGCTGCGGAGGATGACGACGACGAGGTGTACGAGCTGGTGGACGACCTGGTCGACCTCGAGTCCGTGCTCCTGGACGCGGTGGTGCCCGCACTGCCGTTCCAGCCGTTGTGCCGGGAGGATTGCCCGGGGTTGTGCCCGCAATGCGGTACGCCCCTCGCGCAGGCCCCGGACCACCGGCATGACGAGATCGACCCGAGGTGGTCGGCTCTGCGGTCGCTGACCGTGGAGGAGCCCGCCTCGACCAACGACGAGAGAAGGAACTGACGTGGCTGTCCCGAAGCGGAAGATGTCGCGCTCCAACACCCGCTCGCGCCGCGCCAACTGGAAGGCCACGCCCGTCGCCCTGACGACGTGCCCCCAGTGCAAGGCGCCGTGCCAGCCGCACGTCGCCTGCCCGTCGTGCGGCATGTACCAGGGTCGGCACTACGCCGCCGCCGAGCGGACCGAGCACCAGGGCTGAGTCCCGTGCCGGGTGCCCAGGACGTCGGGCCCCAGCCGGCCGTCCCGGAGTCGGCCGTCGAGGCCCTGGGTGAGTACCTCCACGGTGTGGTCGGTGTCGTCATCGACCCCGATGTGCTGCTTCGCGCCCTGACGCACCGGTCCTACGCGTACGAGCACGGCGGGCTGCCCCACAACGAACGCCTCGAGTTCCTCGGGGATGCCGTCCTGGGCTTGGTCGTCACCGACACCCTGCACTCCGGCCACCCGGACCTGCCCGAGGGGCAGCTGGCCAAGCTTCGCGCCGCGGTGGTCAATATGCGTGCCCTGGCCGATGTGGCCCGCACCATCGGCTTGGGTGAGCACTTGCTGCTCGGCCGCGGTGAGGAGTCCACCGGCGGCCGGGACAAGGCGTCGATCCTCGCCGACACGCTGGAAGCGGTCATCGGCACCGTCTACCTTTCCAGCGGGTTGCCGGGCGCGCAGCGCTTCATTCACCACCTCTTCGACCCGCTCATCGAGTCCTCCGCAGCGCGCGGTGCCGGGTTGGACTGGAAGACCTCCCTGCAGGAGCTCGCCGCTTCCCTGGGTATGGCGTTGGACTACCGGATCACCGAGTCCGGCCCGGACCACGCCAAGGAGTTCGCCGCCTGTGTCGTCGTCGGCGACGAGAGCTTCGGCATGGGCAGTGGCCGCAGCAAGAAGGAAGCCGAGCAGCGCGCCGCCGAACACGCGTGGCGGGTCCTGGACCTGCGCCGCACCCCCTCGGCCGACCTGGACTGAGTCGTGCCCGAGCTGCCGGAGGTCGAGGTCGTCCGCCGCGGCCTGGCCGACCACGTCGTCGGGCGGACCATCTCCTCGGTGGCCTTCTCCGGGACTCGGGTCGCCCGACGGCACCCGGGCGGCGGCGCCGACCTGGCCGCTCGGCTGGCGGGCGCGGTGGTCGGCTCAGCGCGACGCCGCGGGAAGTATCTCTGGCTCACCGTGGACGAGCGCGGTGACCTGACCAGCGCCTTGGTCCTCCACCTCGGGATGAGCGGCCAGCTCCTGGTCCGTGAGGCCGGTGCGCCATACGAGAAGCATCTGCACGCCCGGTTCGACTTCACCGACGGGGGGCCGCAGCTGCGCTTCGTCGACCAGCGCACCTTCGGCGGGATGGCCCTGGCCGACCTGACCGACGAGGGCCTGCCCCTTCCCGTCGCACACATTGCGGTCGACCCGTTCGACGACGGGTATGACGAAAGCGCCGTCGTGGCCAAGCTCAAGGCCCGGCGCTCGGCCATCAAACGGGCCCTGCTCGACCAGACGGTGGTCTCCGGGATCGGCAACATCTATGCCGACGAGGCGCTGTGGCGGGCACAGGTCCACGGCGAGCGCGTCGCGGCAGACCTGACCCGCCCGGCGCTGCGGCGCATTCTCGGGCATGCGCGCGATGTCATGGCGGCGGCACTCGACCAGGGCGGCACGAGTTTCGACCGGCTCTACGTCAACGTCAACGGAGCCTCCGGCTACTTCGACCGGTCGCTGGCCGTCTATGGCCAGGAGGACCGGCCCTGTCCCCGGTGCGGCACGCCGGTGCGGCGTATGGCGTTCATGAACCGGTCCTCGCACTTCTGCCCCCGCTGCCAGCCCCGCCCCCGGCGAACCTGACATAGAGTCGCGGCGTGACCAACGCCGCGCTCACCCCCCGCGCCCTGCCTGCCCCCGAGAAGATGCTCGGCTGGCTCGACGACGTGACCACCTCGGCCCTGGATCGGGCCCGGGCGTCGGTCGATGCGTTGAAGGCCAACCCGCCCGGGGACGCCCTGACCACCTTGCAGCGCTGGAACGACATCCAGATCGACATGGGTCACGTCGGGTCGCTGGGGTCCCTCTTCGGGGAGATCCACCCGCTGCCCGAGGTGCGCGAACGCGCCGAGCAGGCGATGCAGGACGTGCAGAGGTTCGGCACCGAGCTCGGGCTGGACGCCGACCTGTATGCCGTCTTCGCCGCGTTGGACCCCGCCGGCCTGGACCCGGTGGCGACCCGTCTGCTGGACAAGACGCTGCTCGACTTCCGGCGGGCCGGCGTTGACCAGGACGAGGAGACCCGGGCGCGGGTCCGTGAGCTCCAGGAGCGCCTCGTCGTCGTGGGCCAGGAGTTCAGCCGGGCCATCCGCGAGGACGTCCGCAGCATCCGGGTGCGCCCCGATCAACTCGACGGGCTGCCCCAGGACTGGATCGACGCCCACCCGGCGGATGCGGACGGACTGGTCACCGTGACCACCGACTACCCAGACGTCATCCCGCTGCGGACCTTCTCCCGCGATGCCGCGGCCCGCCGCGACATGACCGTCACCTTTCTCAACGTCGCCTGGCCGGACAACGACGCGCGGCTGCGAGAGATCTTCGCGCTGCGCGCCGAGCTGGCCGGCTTGCTCGGGTACGCCGACTGGGCCGACTACGACGCGCAGGTCAAGATGATCGGGTCCGGCACCGCCATACCGGAGTTCATCGACCGGGTCACCCAGGCCGCCGAGGAGTCCGGGCTGCGCGACCGGCAGGTGCTGCTGGACCGGATGCGCCAGGACGACCCCGATGCCACCGTCATCGACGGTGCGGACGTCGCCTATTACTCGGAGGTGGTGCGCCGCGAGCAGTTCGAGGTGGACGCGCAGCTGGTGCGGCAGTACTTCGACTTCCCCAAGGTGGTCGCCGGCCTGCTGGACGTCACCGGCCGGCTCTTCGGCCTGCACTACGCGCCGGCCCTGGATGCCGTCCTGTGGGACCCGGACGTCCACGCCTACGACGTCCACCTGGGCGCCGACGCCTCGGCCGAGCGGATCGGGCGGATCTACCTCGACCTGCACCCGCGGGACGGCAAGTACAAGCACGCCGCGCAGTTCGACCTGGCGCCAGGGGTGGAGGGGCGGCAGCTGGCAGAAGGTGTCCTCGTGTGCAACTTCCCCCGCGGGCTCATGGAGCATGACCAGGTGGTCACCCTGTTCCACGAGTTCGGCCACTTGGTCCACCATGTCCTCGGCGGCGGCACGCCCTGGGCGCGGTTCTCCGGGGTGGCCACCGAGTGGGACTTCGTCGAGGCGCCCAGCCAGATGCTTGAGGAATGGGCCTGGCACCCGGAGGTGCTGCGGACCTTTGCCACGAACGCCGCTGGCGAGCCGATCCCGGCCGAGCTCGTCGAGAAGATGCGCCGGGCCGACGACTTCGGCAAGGGCTTCCAGGCTCGCACCCAGATGTTCTACGCGTCGATGTCCTACTACTTCCACGTGGAGCAGCCGGCCGACCTGACCGCGCGCACCCGCGAACTGCAGACGGCCTACTCGCTCTTCCCGTATGTCGAGGGCACCCACATGTCCTGCGCCTTCGGGCACCTGGAGGGTTACGGCTCCGGCTACTACACCTACATGTGGTCGCTGGTCATCGCCAAGGACATGTTCAGCGCCTTCGACGAGGCCAACCTCTTCGATGCCGGGGTTGCCACGCGATACCGCGACCGGGTGCTGCGGATGGGCGGCCAACGCGACGCCGCCGACCTCGTTGCCGACTTCCTCGGCCGCCCCTACACCGTCGACGCCTACGAGGCGTGGCTCGCGACCTGATGTCCGGCCCGTCCCGTCGGTGCGCCCGCGCCCGCCGGCCGGTTTCGCCCGCGCCCGTCGGTCGGTTTCGCCCGCGCCCGCCGGTCGGTGCGCTTGCCGATGGCCGTCCCGGTCGCGTATGACGGTGCCGTGGGTGAGCAGGCACAGGCCAGGGTGACCGCGTTCGTCGACGGCCGGGTCCAGGGGGTGGGGTTCCGGTGGTGGACCCGCTCGGTGGCCAAGGAGCTGGGGCTGGTCGGGCACGCCCGCAACATGGACGACGGCCGCGTCGAGGTGGTGGCGCAGGGGCCGGCGGAGCAGGTCTACGGTCTCCTTCGCCTGCTCGGCGAACAACCGAGCACGAGGAGTCGACCCGGCCGGGTCACCGGCGTGGTCACCCTGCCGGGCCAGCCACGTGACGGCGTCGTCGGGTTCGAGGAGCGGTGACGCCATACGATGGCCAGGTGAGCGAACCGGCCGTCCCTCCCGAGCTGGATCGGCTCCGCGGGAGCATCGACAACATCGACGCCGCGCTGGTCCATCTGCTCGCTGAACGGTTCAAGTGCACGCAGGCCGTCGGTCGGGTCAAGGCGGCTCTGGGCCTGCCACCGGCCGATCCGGCGCGTGAGGAACGCCAGATCGCCCGGCTGCGGGGCCTGGCCGACGAGGCCGGGCTGGATCCGGTCTTTGCCGAGAAGTTCCTCACCTTCGTCATCGCCGAGGTGATCCGCCACCACGTGGCCCTCGCGGACGACGACACCGGTATGCCGGTGCCGAGCCGCCGCGACGGGTAGGCTGGCCCGGATTCCGAGCCCGCACGAGAGGTCCCCACGGAGCCGTGTACGTCAAGACGCTGACCATGCGCGGCTTCAAGTCGTTTGCGTCGGCCACGACGGTGCGGCTCGAACCGGGCATCACCTGCATCGTCGGGCCGAACGGGTCCGGCAAGTCGAACGTCGTCGACGCGCTCGCGTGGGTCATGGGGGAGCAGGGCGCCAAGTCGTTGCGCGGCGGCAAGATGGAGGACGTCATCTTCGCCGGCACGGCCGGTCGGCCGCCGCTGGGCCGGGCCGAGGTGTCGCTGACGATCGACAACTCCGATGGAGCACTGCCCATCGACTACTCCGAGGTGACCCTGTCGCGGACCATGTTCCGCTCCGGCGGGTCGGAGTACGCCATCAACGGCACCTCGTGTCGCCTCCTCGACATCCAAGAACTGCTCTCCGACTCCGGCATCGGCCGGGAGATGCACGTCATTGTGGGCCAGGGACAGCTCGACGCGATTCTCCGCGCTACTCCTGAGGAGCGGCGGGGGTTCATCGAGGAGGCCGCGGGCGTTCTCAAACACCGCAAGCGCAAGGAACGGGCCCTGCGCAAGCTCGAGGCGATGGAGGCCAACCTCACTCGGCTGACCGACCTCACCGGCGAGATCCGTCGCCAGCTCGGTCCGCTCGGGCGGCAGGCCGAGACGGCGCGCCGGGCCGCGCTCATCCAGGCCGAGGCGCGCGACGCGAGGTTGCGGCTGCTCGCCGACGACCTGATCCAACTGCGCTCCACCGTGGAGCAGGAGGTCGCGGACGAGACGGCGTTGCTGGCCCGGCGCTCCGAGGTCGAGCTCGCGCTGGCCGAGGCGGTGGCCTCGCTGACCGGCCTCGAGGAGCAGGCCGAAAGTGCCCGGCCACTCCTGGCCGCCGCTCAACAGCGGTGGTTCGCGCTGACCCAACTCGTCGAGCGGCTGCGTGCGGTCGGGTCGCTGGCCGCTGAGCGGGCTCGCCTGCTCGGTGAGGATGCCACCGCCGCGACCCCGCCGAGTCGCGACCCACAAACCCTTCGTGACCAGGCCGAGGCGCTGCGCCGCGACATCGCCGGCATCGAGGAACACCTGACCGGGTTGCGGACCGCCCTAAGCGCCGCCGTGGCGTCTCGCGGTGACGCCGAACAGCGGTATGCCGAGGAGCAGACCCGGCTGCAGCGCGAGATCCGGGCTGCAGCGGACCGTCGTGAGGGACTGGCCCGGCTGGCCGGACAGGTCGCGGCGAAGCAGTCGCGGATCGAGGCCGGCGAGGCCGAGATCGGGCGCCTTCGGCAGATCGCCGAGCAGTCGCTGGCCCGAGCTGCCGCCGCGGAGGTGGAGTTCACCCGGCTGGAGGCCTCCATCGTCGACCACGAGGACGGCGAGGTGGGGCTCGACGCGGAGTACGAGGGCGCCGACGCCGCGCTGCTGGCCGCCACCGAGGAGCTCGGCCGGCTTCGCGACGAGGAACGCCTCCTGGAACGCGAGCGCGCCGCCGCCGCCGCGCGCGTCGAGGCATTGACGCTGAGCGCCTCCCGCAAGGACGGAGCCGCCGCGCTGCTGGCCGCGGGCGCCGCCGGTGTGCTGGGGTCGGTCGCGTCCCTCGTCCACGTCGAACCCGGACACGAGGCCGCCGTGGCCGCCGCACTCGGCTGGGCCGCCGAAGGCGTTGCCGTCGGCGATGTCGACGACGCGGCTGCCGCGTTGCAGCGGCTCCGTGAGGACGAGGCAGGCCACGCCGGCCTGCTGGTGCCCGGGTCGGCGCGCCCCTCTGACCCGAGCACCTGGCCGACCCTGCCGAGCGGGGCACGCTGGGCCGTGGACGTCATCCGCTGCGACCCCACGGTCGAGCCGGCGATCCGGGCCCTTCTTGATCGGGTCGCCCTGACCGATCACGACGCGAGCATCGCGGCGCTGGTGCATGCCGGTGCCACGGTCGTGACCCCGCACGGCGATGTGCACGCTCCGGGCTGGGCTCGAGGCGGCTCCTCCGCCGGGCCGAGCCTGTTGGAGATCGAGGCCGCCGCGGAGGCGGCCCGGGCGGCGTTGGACGCGGCGAGCGCGCGGGCCGAAACCTTGCGGTTCGCCCTGGCCACGGCCGGTATGGCGGAGCAGGAGGCACGGACCCGCGCCGAGGCGGCGCTGGAACGGCTGCACGAGTCGGACGCCCGGATGGCTGCGGTCGCCGAGCAGCTCGGCGGCTTGGGTTCGGCGGTGCGCTCGGCCCGCGCCGAGGCGGCCCGCACCGAGGGCGCCATCGCCGCCGTGCGGGCCACCGTCGATCGCGACCGGGAGGAGCACGCCAGCCTGCTCGCCCGTCACGAGGCAGCGCTCGTGGAACCCGCCGAGAGCGAGCCGAGCACCGACGCCCGAGACGAGCTCGAGGCGGCCGCCAGCGCCGCGCGGGCTCAGGAGACGGAGGTCCGGCTCACCGTCAGGACCCGAGAAGAGCAGGCTCGCGCCCTCGCAGAGCGGGCCGCGGCGCTGGAACGAGCTGCCGACGAGGAGGTCGCCGCTGCGGCGCGATTTCTCGAGCGCGCCGAACGGCGCCGTCGGGATCTGGCCACTGCGGAGGCGGTGCAGATCGCTGCGGCCTACTCGGTGGAGGTGCTCAGCGAGGCGACCCGCCGGGCCGAGGCGGACCGTGACGCCGGGGAGTCCGCCCGGGCGCACCGAGAGGCGCAGATCGCCCTGGTGCGCACCGATGTGTCCCGCCACCAGGATGAGCTGCGCGACCTCACCGATTCGGTTCACCGCGACGAGATGGCCCGCACCCAGCAGCGGCTGCGGATCGAACAACTCGAGACCCGGGCCGTCGAAGAGCTCGGCATGGAGCCGCAGGCCCTGCTGGAGGAGTTCGGGCCGCACCAGATGGTGCCGCTCTTGCGCGGGCCGGACGAACCTGACGACACCGAACCGGGCGTCGAGCCCTACGTCCGTGAGATCCAGGAGAAGCGGCTCCGGCGTGCCGAGCGCGGCCTGTCCGCCCTGGGCCGGGTCAACCCGCTCGCCCTGGAGGAGTACACCGCCCTCGAGGAGCGGCATACCTTCCTCACCACCCAGCTCGAGGACCTGCGATCCTCCAAGCGCGACCTGCTCGATATCGTCCGGGAGGTCGACGAGCGGGTCCAACGCGTGTTCACCGATGCCTACCTCGATGTCGCCGCCCAGTTCGGTCGGGTCTTCTCCCGGCTCTTCCCCGGGGGCGAAGGCAGGTTGGTCCTTACCGACCCCCACGACATGCTCACCACCGGCATCGAGGTCGAAGCCCGCCCGCCGGGCAAGAAGATCAAGCGCCTCTCGCTGCTCTCCGGAGGGGAGCGGTCGTTGACCGCGGTGGCCTTCCTCGTGGCCATCTTCACCGCGCGACCCAGCCCGTTCTACATCCTCGACGAGGTGGAGGCGGCGCTGGACGACACCAACCTCGGCCGGCTCATCTCCTTGTTGGACGAGTTGCGCGACTCCAGCCAACTCATCATCATCACCCACCAGAAGCGGACCATGGAGATCGCCGACGCGCTGTATGGCGTCACCATGCGAGGCGACGGGGTGACCACGGTGGTCAGCCAGCGGCTGCGTGACGCCGAAACCCCCGCGCCGGCCACCCCCGCCCTGGCCGACCCGGACGAGCAGCCAGGCTCGGCCGCGACGAACGCGGCGGGAGCGGCGGGAGCGACGGATCAGGTCAACGATTCGTCAGGGGTCCTTGAAGATTCGGCAACGACATAGCGCGACGCGCCGTTGCGTTTGGGGGAACGTGCCGTCGTGAGCGAACCTGGGGTCATGACCGCTCTCGTCCTGGCCATGCTCATCTGCCTGGCGCTCGCCGCCACGATCGTCGCCCTGGTCGCCGTCCCCGCGCGTCGCGAGGGCCGGGACATGCTCGCCCCTAAGGGCGAGGAGGTCGTCGAACGGATGCGCGAGCGGGTCGAGGACGTCACCGAGTCCGCGCGGGAGAAGGCCGCAGCGTTGGTGGCCACCCAGCGGGACAAGTCCGGCCCGGAGTAGCCCCCGGAATCAGCACCCGCGGCGGCCGGTCATCGTCGCGGAGCTCATGGGCACAGCGGGCCGAAGTGATTGGATAACTCCGTGATCGACCTGCTGCAGCAGTATGCCGTCCTCGTCGTTGCCGTCCTCGTCGTCGGGGTCGGCCTGATCGTCGGGCTGCTGCGCGGCCGCGGAGGGCGCCGTCGGCCGGTGCCCGGGCCGAAACCTCCGGCGCGGCCCGTCCCTGACCGCTCCGACGGCGGCCCTGCGGAGTCGGTGGCGACGGCACCGAGCGAGCCTGCGCCGCTGCCTCCGGTCGACCTGGAGCCGGCCGTCGAGCGCCCCGAACCGTCGCGTGGGCGGATGCAGCGCCTGCGGGCCCGACTGGCCCGCTCGCGCGGCGCGCTGGGCCAAGGGCTGCTTGCCCTGCTCTCCCGGGGCCATCTCGACGAGCAGGCCTGGGAGGAGGTCGAGGAGACGCTGCTCGCCGCGGACCTCGGGGTGGAGCCGACGACCGAGCTGGTGGACACCCTGCGCACCCGGGTCGCCGTCGAATCCACGCGGGACGAGGGGGCCGTGCGCGGCTGGTTGCGCGAGGAGCTGCTCGCCCTGGTCGACCCGTCGATGGACCGGTCGATCGCCTCTCAGCGGGTGGGGGACCGGCCCGCGGTCGTGCTCGTCGTCGGGGTCAACGGGGCCGGCAAGACGACGACGGTCGGCAAGCTGGCCCGGGTCCTGGTCGCCGACGACCGAGACGTCGTGCTCGGTGCGGCCGACACCTTCCGGGCGGCGGCAGCCGACCAACTGCAGACCTGGGGGGAGCGCGTCGGGGTGCCGACGATCCGATCGGATCGCGACGGCGCCGACCCGGCGTCGGTGGCTTTCGACGCCGTCCGCGCCGCCACCGAGCTCGAGGCCGACGTCGTCATCATCGACACGGCCGGGCGCCTGCACACCAAGGTCGGGCTCATGGACGAGCTCGGCAAGGTCAAGCGGGTCATCGAGAAACAGTCGCCGGTCGACGAGGTCCTGCTCGTCCTGGACGCCACGACCGGGCAGAACGGCCTGCGTCAGGCACAGGTCTTCACCGAGGTCGTCGAGGTCACCGGCATCGTGCTGACCAAGCTGGACGGCACCGCCAAGGGCGGCATCGTGGTCCAGGTGCAGCGCACGCTCGGCATACCGGTCAAACTGGTCGGGCTTGGCGAGGGTCCGGACGATCTGGCGCCGTTCGATCCGGACGCGTTCGTCGATGCCATCGTGAGCTAGCGGTCTTAGCATCCGGGACGGTGGCCGCCACGAAACCGGATGCTTACCTCCGGGCCGACCGCGCAACATGGCCGTAACACGGGGGAGCCCGCTACGAAACGCCGAGCCCGCACGGTTGGCCCATGACAACTGCACTACGACCGATGGCGGAGTCAGCGCCCACGATCGACTATGCGTCGACCGGGTTCATGCTCATTGCCGCGTCTCTCGTCCTGCTCATGACCACCCCTGGCCTGGCCCTCTTCTACGGCGGCCTCAACCGATCCAAGTCGGTCCTCAACATGATGATGATGTCCTTCGGCGCCTTCGGCGTCATCGGCATCGTCTACACGCTGTGGGGCTACTCGATGTCGTTCGGCTCCCAGGACATCGCCGGGATCATCGCCAACCCGTTCGAGAAGCTCGGCCTGTCCGGCACCGAGGGACTGGTCAACCCGTTCGGCTACGAAGGCTACGGGAACATCCCCGAGCTGGCGTTCGTCGGGTTCCAGTTCACCTTCGCGGCCATCACCGCGGCACTGATCTCCGGTGCCATCGCCGACCGGGTGAAGTTCTCCACCTGGCTTGTCTTCTCCGTCCTGTGGGTCACCTTCTCCTACTTCCCGATCGCGCACATGGTCTGGGGCGGTGGCCTGCTCTCCGGGTCCGAGCACGGCCTGGCGGCCCTGGTCTACGGATCGACAGACGGGACGGCGAACGTCCTGCCGATCGACTTCGCCGGCGGAACGGTCGTTCACATCAATGCCGGTATGGCGGGCCTGGTCCTCGCGGTGGTCATTGGCAAGCGCCTCGGGTTCGGCAAGGTGGCCATGCGGCCCCACAACGTGCCGCTGGTCATGATCGGCGCCGGACTGCTGTGGTTCGGCTGGTTCGGGTTCAACGCCGGCTCCGAGCTCGCGCCGGACGGGACAGCCGCGCTGGTGTGGATCAACACCACCGTCGCCACCTGCGCCGCCATGATCGGCTGGCTGGTCGTCGAGCGGATCAAGGACGGTCACGCCACCTCGGTCGGCGCGGCATCCGGCATCGTCGCCGGTCTGGTCGCCATCACCCCGGCGTGCGGTGCGCTCAACCCGGTCGGCTCGATCATCCTCGGCGTCATCGCCGGTGCCCTCAGCGCCCTGGCCGTCGGACTGAAGTACCGCTTCGGGTATGACGACAGCCTCGACGTGGTCGGTGTCCACCTGGTGTCCGGCCTGTGGGGCACCATCGGTGCCGGGCTGCTCTCGACGAGCACGGGACTGTTCTACGGCGGCGGGATCAAGCAGACCGTTGTCCAGATCCTCATCGCCTTGGCCTCGCTGCTCATCTCCGGCGTGGTCACCCTCGTCATCGGGCTCGCCCTCAAGGCGACCATGGGGTGGCGGGTCAGTTCCGACGACGAGACTGCCGGCATCGACCAGAGTGAGCACGCCGAGTCGGCCTATGACCTCGGTGGGTTCTCGGCAGGGCGGATGGGCGGTGGCGCCGGCCTCGGTTCGCCGGCCTACTCGGCAGCGACGACAGGAGTGCACTCATGAGGCTGATCACCGCAATCATCAAGCCGCACCAGCTGGACGAGGTCAAGGAGGCCCTCGAGGCCTACGGCATCGCCGGTATGACGATCAGCGAGGCGAGCGGATACGGCCGGCAGCGGGGACACAGCGAGGTCTATCGGGGCGCCGAGTACCGCGTCGACTTCGTGCCGAAGGTGCGGCTGGAGCTGCTCTGCGACGACCTGGACGCCAGCGCGCTGATGCAGGTCATCGCCAAGTCCGCGCACACCGGCCGGATCGGTGACGGAAAGATCTGGTCGATCCCCGTGGACGACGTCCTGCGCGTTCGGACGGGGGAGACCGGCGCGGACGCCATCTGACATCCGGGAGGGGCGGGGGCGGCATACCGTGTGGGCGGTATGCCGCACCCGCGCGAGACGGCGGGGGAAGACCGAAGGACGAGGATGACCGACGCCATACCGCCGCACGGCGCGGCCCTGCGCAGCGCACGGGACCACGGTGCCGCCCGGCTCGACCTGGCCGACACCAGGGGCTTCACCGCTGCCGGGGCCGGCCCGGCTCGCCGAGACCGGATCACGTCCTACCTGGAGGAATGGCTCGCCGGCGTCTGGGCGCAGGCGGTCGGCCCGCAGGTCCCGACCGGGCTGGCCCTGGCCAGCGTCGGCAGCCTCGCCCGACGTGACGCCGGCCCGTTGAGCGATCTGGACCTGGTGCTGCTGCACGATCCCCGCGTGCTCTCGCAACGGGCCGTCGACGCGCTCGCCGAGCGGGTCTGGTACCCCGTCTGGGACGCCAAGGTGAGCCTGGACCACAGCGTCCGCACGGTGGCGCAGTGCCGGGCGGTGGCCTCGGCCGATCTGTCCGCCGCCGTCGGGCTGCTGGACCTGCGCGCCCTGGCCGGTGACCCGGAGCTCGTCGCGGCAGCGCAGTCGACGATCGCTCACGACTGGCGGGCCAACGCCCGGACCCGGCTCGGTCAGGTCCGCGAGGCGGTCACGGTGCGGCATGCCCGGTTCGGGGAGGTTGCCCACCTCGTCGAGCCGGACCTGAAGGAGGCTCGGGGCGGGCTCCGGGACATGGCGGTGATCCGCGCGCTCGCCGCGGCGTGGCTGACCGACCGCCCCCATGGCGAGGTCGACACGGCCTACGAACGTCTGCTCGACGTCCGCGATGCCGTCCACGTCGTCACCGGCCGGGGCAGGGACCGGCTCACCCTGGCCGACCACGACGCGGTCGCGGCGATGCTGGGCTACCAGGACCCCGACGATCTGCTCACCGAGGTGTCCGGGCACGCCCGCACCCTGACCTACGCCCTGGACGGGACCCTGCGGCGTGCCTCGCAGTCCCAGCGGGCTCGCACCCTTCGGGTGGGTCCGCGACGGCCGACGCTCACCTCGCTGGGGTTCGGGCTGTACGAGCACGACGGAGAGGTCGTCCTCGGCCCGCGGACCGACCCGTCGGCCGACCCGTTCCTCGTCCTGCGCGCCGCGCTCGTGGCAGCTCGTCAGGGGGTGCCGCTGGCGCCGCTGACGCTGACCAACCTGGCCGCGCAGTGCCCGGACCTGCCGGTGCCCTGGCCCGAGGAGGCCATCGGCCTGTTCACCGAGCTCCTCGCCGCAGGCCCGGGTCTGGTCCAGGTCTGGGAAGGGCTCGACCTGGCCGGCGTCATCGAGCGATGGATCCCCGAATGGGCCTCGGTCCGGTCCCGCCCGCAGCGCAACCCGGTGCACCGCCATACCGTGGACCGGCACCTTGTCGAGACGATCGTGGCCGCCGCGCCGGGGGCCGCCGAGGCGTCACGTCCGGACTTGCTGCTTCTGTCGGCCCTGCTCCACGACATCGGCAAGGTCCGGGGCGCCCACGACCACAGCGTCGAAGGGGCCCAGCGAGCGCGGGAGGTGCTGCGCCGGCTCGGCGTCGCAACCGCCGACGCCGAGGTCGTCGTCATGCTGGTCCGGGAGCACCTCACCCTCATCGAGCTGGCCACCAGACGGGACCCCTCGGACCCCAAGACCATCGCGGCCGTGGTTGCTGCGGTCGGCGGCTCGCGCGAGGCCCTGGACCTGCTCGCCGCGCTCACCGAGGCCGACGCTGCGGCCACTGGACCGCTGGCGTGGAGCGACTGGCGGGCCACCTTGTTCCGCCGGCTGCTCGACCAGGCCCGGCGTGCTCTGCCCGAACCCGGCGGAACCCCGGCCGCGCCGGCACCCGGCGATGCCCGCCCGGCGATACCGCAGGCGGTGCGGGCCGGCCGCACAGCCGTCACGGTGATCTCGGCGGGGTCCGTGCACCGGCTGGACATCGCCGCGCCCGATCGGCTCGGCTTGTTCGCCGACACCGCCGGTCTGCTGTCGGCGTCGGGGTTCGTCGTCCGCTCGGCCGTCCTGCGCACCGTCGACGGCGTGGCGTTCGACGAATGGCACGTCGAGTCCCCGGCGGGCGAGCGCCCGCTGGCCCGCCTCGTCGAAGCCGGGCTGGATCGGCTGGCCGGCGGCGATCGCACACCGTTGCACCGGCTGGCCCGGGCGAGCCGTCGAGCCGCGAACGGCGGTGGGCTCAACCGGGCTTTCGTCATCCCGGACGCCTCGGACACCGCCACGGTGCTCGAGGTCCGCACCGCTGATCGGCCTGGTCTGCTCCACGACGTGGGCTCCACCCTGGTCTCGCTCGGGCTCGACATCCGCTCCGCGCACATCGCCACGTATGCCGGGCAGGCCGTCGATACCTTCTACGTCACCGACGGGTCGGGAGCGGTGCTGGCGCCGGGCGCGGCCGCCATGGCTGTCGGGGCCCTGCTCGACATGCTCGACGGCGTCGCGCCCTCCGGTCCCGCCGGGCCCTTTCCGGCCGGCGGGTAGCAGTCGCGCGGGTAGAGTGCTCGGGTGTTCACCTCGCTGTCCGATCGGCTGACGACGACCTTCCGCCATCTGCGCGGGAAGGGCCGGCTCTCCGAGTCCGACGTCAACAAGGCCGTGCGGGACATCCGCCTCGCGCTCCTCGATGCCGATGTGTCGCTGCCGGTCGTCAAGGCCTTCACCCACGCCGTGCGGGAGCGGGCTCTCGGCGCCGAGGTGTCGCAGGCGCTCAACCCCGGCCAACAGGTCGTCAAGATCGTCCACGACGAGCTCGTCGGCATCCTCGGCGGGCAGACTCGCAACCTCCGCCTGGCGAAGAACCCGCCGACGGTCATCATGCTGGCCGGTCTGCAGGGCTCCGGCAAGACCACCCTGGCGGGCAAGCTCGGGCGCTGGCTGAAGGACCAAGGGCACACTCCGTTGCTCGTCGCGGCCGACCTGCAGCGCCCCAACGCGGTCACCCAGCTCGAGGTCGTCGGCCAGCGGGCCGGCGTGCCGGTCTTCGCGCCCGAGCGGGGCAACATGTCCGGCCACGACGTCGTCGGCGCCGACGGTGTGGGCACCCGCAGCTTCGGTGACCCGGTCAAGGTCGCCGAGGACGGCATCCAGCACGCGTGCACCAAGCTGTATGACGTCGTCATCGTCGACACCGCCGGACGACTGGCCGTCGATGCCGACCTCATGGCGCAGGCCGCGGACATCCGGGCGGCGATCCAGCCCGATGAGGTCCTGTTCGTCATCGACGCCATGATCGGTCAGGCGGCGGTCGAGACCGCCGAGGCATTCCTCGAGGGCGTCGACTTCACCGGCGTCGTCCTGGCCAAGTTGGACGGCGACGCACGCGGTGGCGCCGCGTTGTCCGTCGCCTCGGTGACCGGCCGGCCGATCCTGTTCTCCTCCATCGGCGAGGGGGTCAGCGACTTCGAGGTCTTCCACCCCGACCGGATGGCCTCACGCATCCTCGACATGGGCGACGTCCTGACCTTGATCGAGCAGGCCGAGCGGGCCTTCGACAAGCGCCAGGCCGACGAGATGGCCCGCAAGTTCCTCGCCGAGGAGGACTTCACCTTCGATGACTTCCTCGAGCAGATGTCGGCCATCAAGCGGATGGGCTCGCTGAAGTCGATGCTCAAGATGATGCCCGGCACGCAGTCGTTGCGCGCTGAGATCGATGCCTTCGACGAGCGCGAGTTCGATCGCGTCGAGGCGATGGTGCGCTCGATGACCCCGTTCGAGCGCACCCACCCCAAGCAGATCAACGGCTCGCGCCGGGCGCGCATCGCTCGCGGTTCGGGTATGCAGGCCTCGGACGTCAACCAACTCCTCGAGCGTTTCACCGCGGCCCAGAAGATGATGAAGCAGTTGGCCCGCGGCGGCGGCGCCGGCATACCCGGCATGCCCCCGATCCCCGGTGCGCGGCGCGGCAAACAACAGGCCCCGCAACGGCGCAAGAGCAAGTCCGGCAACCCGGCAAAGCGCGCGGCCGAGGAACGGGCCGCCGCGGAGCGGGCCACCACGGCACGGCAGCAGGCCGCGGGCAACGCGTTCGGCGGCCCTGCGGCGCCATCGGTCGACCCTCAGGACGTGTCACTGCCGAAGGGGTTCGACTCCTTCCTCGGTGGCCGCTGAACCGCTCCACCGCACCGCTCACCGCGGCGGCGACCGCCGTCGTGGCGCGGTGAGTATGGTCGGGGCATGGCGGACATCCTCCCCATCACCGGACCGGTCCACGTCGGCGCCGAGGAGGTCCGCGGCGAGGTCTGGATCGTCGATGGGTCCATCACCTTCGAGCGTCCGCTCTCCGATGCCTCGGTGGTCACCATCCGCGGCCATGTCCTG
>JBPOIZ010000119.1:0-10201 GCA_052034115.1 Actinomycetota bacterium | reverse complement strand
CGGCGACGCACCGGAGACGTCCACGGGCCGGGCCTCGGTGGGATCAGCCGCCAGTGGCGCCGTCCCGAAGGACTCCGGCGGTGCCTGGTCGGCAGACGGGGGCTCGGGACGCACCGCAGTGACCGCGGGGCGGGCCAAGAGTCGCTCGGACACGACGCCGTTGGGTTCGGGTGACCACGGGGCGATCTGGTTGGCCAGGTCGCCGGGGGTCCGCGGTCCGCGACCGTCACGCAGGGTTTGGCGAGCGATGAGGTCCAGGTCGGCTGGGACACCGCCGGCGATCTCCGACGGTGCCACGACCCCACCGACGATGCGTGGTGCCGGGTCGACGCCCGGGCTCGGGAAGCCGTAGTCGGTGCGCAGCGGCCAGCGCGTCGTCAGCGCGGCATACGCAATGGCGACCACACCGCGCGCGTCTCGGGCCGCGGCGTGCGCCGAGTCGGTCGGTTCGACCTCGTAGAGCGCTGCCTCGACCGCCAGACCCCGCACCTTGACCGAACCGTCCCGCCCGCACAGCACCGAGGTCGGGGTGAGAACCATGTGGTGCAGGCCCCGAGCCCGGGCTCGTTCGAGAGCGATCGCCACCTCGCCGGTCACCCTGCGGGCCTCGTCGGCCGGCAGGGGCCCTTCCGCGAGCAGCCCAGCCAGCGTGACAGCGTCGGGAACACGCTCTTCGACGACGAACTTCAGCCCCGGCGCGGCTCCGACGTCGTAGACCCGGACCAGGCGGCGGTCCTCCACGGATGCGACCCGCCGAGCGGCGTCCAGCACGGCCGGCGCCTGGGGCAGCGACTCGGGCAGGCAGAGGAGGGTGACCTCACGGTCCAGGACGGAGTCCAGCGCGGACCAGCGCTCGTATCGCCCATCCACGCTCAGTCGATTCTGGGCGACATACCGACCGCCCAGGAACGACCCCGGCCCCACTCCGTGCACCTGTGCGTCTCCTCGACTGGCGGTTTCTCGCCATCCTAGGTGAGCCGACGCTGCTGCGGCCTCCTGACAGGCGGTTGTCCACGACCGGCGGCACCAGGTCCTGGGTGCCTGGGTCGGAACGGCCGCAGGGAAGGCAGCTACTCGTCCAGGTCGACAGGCGCCAGCACCGGAGTGGGTCTGCGGCGCCGAAGCCCACGGACGACGCCGATCACCACGATGACGGCGTTGAGCCCGGCGAAGACCCACCACCACCAAGCGGCGGGCGGGTTGGCCCGCACGCTGATCGTTGCGGCCGACCCGATCTGCGTGCCGTCGGCGGTTTGCAGCACCGCTCGCACCGGCACCAGCCCGGCGGCGACGGCCCGCACCTCCGTCGTATACGTTCCCCGGCTGTTCGCCGCGATGGTCACGGTGGGGGGAGCACCGACGACGACCAGACGCGGGTTCTGCGGCTGCAGCACGAGCGAGAGATCCCTGACGGGCAGGTCCAGATCATTGACCACCGTGACTCGCAAGGTGCCCTGGTCGGCGAGGAAGTTCAGCGATGCGGGCAGCACCCGCACCGACTGGGTCGCGGTCTGCGCGTTACCGGTCGCTGCGGTGAAGACCGTGCTCCACGTCGCGACGCCCCGCCACCGGGTGGAGAGCAACTGGTCGATGCGGTCCGTCCACCGCGCCGACAGCGCCTGTGCCTGCGCCGCGTCGGTGCCGACGACCCCGGCCACGGTCTCGATCGCCCGCCGCTCCCGCGCCAGTGCGGTGATCCGGGTGTCGCTCAGCGGGGAGCGCGCCAGCTTCGGTATGGCGACCACGGCGCCGGCGCTGCCGACGACCCGCGCGTCAGGGGGGGCCGCGGCGGCGGCGTCGAGCAGCGACTGGGCCGAGGCACTGCGGATCCACGGGGCCGACAACAGGGTGCGGAGCACCGATGCCATGGCCTGTGGGTCGGCCACCGCACCGCGTGGCGGAACCAGCGCGACGGAGCGCACCAGGCCCGGACTCTCGTCGAGCAGAGCCATCGAATCGGCGAGCGCACGCTGGGTGGTGACGACGGGGTCGGCGAGCGCCTCGGAGCTCATGAGCTTGCTCAGCGTGCTGTCGACGAGGATCGCGGCGGATCCGGCCGGGGTCTTCGTCGCACCGGTGGGTGTGTACCCGCTGGTCTGCTCCAGGGTGTCGGTGTCGACGAGCACCGCAGCGAGCTCGGCCCCCATCGCCGCGGCAATCCGGGAGTCCCGCTCGGAGCGCACCGAGCCATCGGCCGGCCAGGCGATAAGGGGACCCGCCAGTGAGGTCGGTCGAGTCGCCAGTCGGGTGACCTCTGCCGGGCCCGAGGCGAGGGCCAGCAGGGCGACGAGGTCCGGGTCGGCATACGGCAGTCGCCAGATCGAGTCCCCGCTGGCCCGCAGCGAAGCAGCCAAGGTGGTGGCCAGGGAGCCAACGGCCGAGGCGTCACCCGGCCCGGTGATGACGCCCTCCTGCCCGCCACCCGGCGCAGCGGTCGGGTCCGGGTTGCCGTCAGTGTCCGCCCCGCCCGCGCTTGCGGGTATGGCGGGCGCCGGATCGAGGGCCGCAGGGTCGACGATCCAGGTGACCGGCAGGGTCGCCATGGCCTCGACCAGCCGGGCCACCGGGCTGGCCGGGCCGATCGCCGCGGTCCAGGCCGCGCGACGGGCGGTCTCGTCGGTTGCCACGAGCTGCGGATCCGGCGGCACGGTGATGGGCACGGCGACCGACACCGACAGCGGTTCATACTCCTTGATCCGATGGACGATGACGAAGGTCCGCAGGGTCGCGATTGCGGCGCCGTCGGCATCGACGAGCACCACGGCAACGGGCAGCGCGTCATACGGGCGCGTCGTGGCCAGGCTCGCGGCGGGGATGGTGACGGAGACCTCCCCCGTCCCACCAGCGGGCAGATCGGGCACCTTCGCCTCGGCCACCACCGTGCCGAGCGCAGGCTCGGTCTCGGCTGCCCAGCGGCTCACGTCGGAGCGGGCGACGATGTCGCGCGTCGAGCGGCGAACCTGGACGAGCAGACCCTTGGCCCGGCCGGCGTCGGCGTCCACCCGAGCAGCGAGTCTCACGGCCTGGCCGCTGGTCGCGACCG
Organism: Actinomycetota bacterium; assembly: GCA_052034115.1. GTDB lineage: Bacteria > Actinomycetota > Actinomycetes > Actinomycetales > Dermatophilaceae > Lutibacillus. Next base: position 7,158 of record JBPOIZ010000119.1, on the reverse strand, counting down.
AAGGGGTCATCGCGGTCAGGGCCAGGGTTGCCGTGGCCGAGACCGCGGCCACGTGGGCGGCCGGGTGCGCCGGCGGGGCGGGGTGCGCCGGCTGGGCGAGGGCCTGTGGCGTCGCGCCCGTCGTTCCCAGAGGCAGGAGGCAGCAGAGGGCTGCGCCGATGCGGAGCATCACTCGACGCCCGGACCGATGCCCTCGACTCCTCACGCGGTGCCCGCCAGCCGCTCCCAGGCCGCCTGCGCGATCCGCCGCTCGTTGGGGAAGGTCAACTGCTTGCACACCTCGTTGAGCGGAAACCAGGCCACCTCGATGGCTTCCTGGTCGGGATCGTTCTCGGTGCCGAGATTCCCCCCGGTGGCCTGGAGCAGATAGTGATGGACCACCTTGTGGATCCGCCGGTCGTCGGCGACGAACCAGTAGTCCACGGTGCCGAGCTCGGCGAGCACCTCGGCGGTGATGCCGGTCTCCTCGGCCACCTCGCGGGCGGCCGTCTGCACCAGGGTCTCGCCTGGCTCCATGTGCCCCTTCGGCAGACACCACTCGATGCGCCCGGCCCGGTTGCGCCGTGCTATCACGGCAGTGCGTGCTCGGCCCTCGTGGACATCGATGACGACACCCCCCGCGCACCGTTCCTCGACCGAGGGCAGCCGCCGTCCATTGGGGTGGGACGGCGGGCTGGGCACGTGCTTACTGTAACCAGTGCCCGTGCGCAGCATCGGGACTGCGCGCACTGTCGTTGCTAGCCTGGCGACGACGCCGTTCCCACCTGTCGAAAGAGCCCGCCATGACCGGCACCCCCAGCCCCGAATCGGTCGCCTACCGCAGCGCCCTGGGGGTGATCGAAGGTGTCGAGCCGCGGGTCGCGGCCGCCATACGAGCTGAGCTGGCCGACCAGCGCGGATCCCTGAAGCTCATCGCCAGCGAGAACTACGCCTCGACCGCAACGCTGCTGACCATGGGCACCTGGCTGTCCGACAAATATGCCGAGGGGACCGTCGGGCACCGGTTCTACGCGGCGTGCCAGAACATCGACACCGTCGAGTCGGTGGCGGCCGAGCACGCCCGCGAGCTGTTCGGCGCCGCGCACGCCTACGTGCAGCCGCACTCGGGCATCGACGCGAATCTCGTGGCCTACTGGGCGATCCTGGCCCAGCGGGTGCAGCAACCGGCCCTCGATGCCGCCGGGGTGAAGAACGTCAACGACCTCACCGACGCGGACTGGGCCCGGTTGCGGGCGGACTTCGGCAACCAGCGGCTCATGGGGATGTCGCTGGACGCCGGTGGCCACCTCACCCACGGCTACCGCCCGAACATCTCCGGCAAGATGTTCGACCAGCGGTCCTACGGCACCGACCCCCAGACCGAGATGCTCGACTACGACCAGGTGCGCGCTGCGGTGCGCGACTTCCGCCCGGCGGTGCTCGTCGCCGGCTACTCGGCCTACCCACGCAAGGTCAACTTCGCGATGATGCGCGAGATCGCCGACGAGGTCGGGGCGACCCTCATGGTCGACATGGCCCACTTCGCCGGGCTCGTCGCGGGCAAGGTCTTCACCGGCGACTTCGACCCGGTGCCGCACGCGAACATCGTCACCTCGACGACCCACAAGTCGCTGCGTGGTCCCCGGGGGGGCATCGTCCTGTGCGACGAATCGCTCGCCGAGCACGTCGACAAAGGCTGCCCGATGGTTCTCGGCGGGCCGATCGGGAACATCATGGCGGCCAAGGCGGTCGCGCTGGCCGAAGCCCGCCAGCCGGCCTTCGCCGACTACGCCGCCCGCATCGTGGCCAACGCGCAGGCGCTCGCGGACGGCCTGCTGCGTCGCGGCGCCCGCCTGGTCACCGGCGGCACCGACAACCATCTGGTCCTCATCGACGTCTCCGGGTATGGCGTCACGGGGCGTCAGGCCGAGGACGCGCTGTTGGCTGCCGGGGTCGTGACGAACCGGAACTCGATCCCTCGGGACCCCAACGGCCCGTGGTGGACGACGGGCATCCGCATCGGGACGCCGGCGCTGACCACCCGGGGGATGGGGACCGCCGAGATGGATGTCGTCGCCGACCTCATCCACACGGTGCTGTTCGCGACTACTGCGGGCACCGCACCCAAGGGCGGGCCGAGCAAGCAGCGGTTCGTCACCGCTGACGGTGTGGCCGAGCGGGTGCGGGCTCGGGCCGGTGAGTTGCTGATGCCGTTCCCGCTCTACCCGCAGGTCGACCTGGGCTGAGTTGTCGTGGCGCGACCGGCATACCGGTGCCGCGCCGGCACGCCACCACCTGCCCGGAGAGGTGGTTGTCCCCTGTGCCGCGGCCGGAACACGGCGCGAAAGGGGGGGCAGCCACCTGCGCCAGGTCATGGTGCTCGACCGGATGCCCGCCATACCGAAGTAGGCTTGGGGATCGTGCCCACGCCGTCCGCCGGACCGTCGACCAGCCTCGCGCCGTTGTTGCGCGCCGCGGTCGCGCACCTGGCCCCGGTGCTGCCGCTGCTCGACCGGCTGGGCACCGCCTTCGCGGCCGCCGGGCACGAGCTGGCCCTCGTCGGGGGGCCGGTGCGGGACGCGTTCCTCGGTCGGACGTCGCCGGACCTGGACCTGACCACGGACGCGACGCCGGACCAGATCGAGCCGCTCATGCGGCCTCTGGCCGACGCCGTCTGGGATGTGGGGCGTGCGTTCGGCACCATCGGTGGCCGGTTCGGCGACGCCACCGTCGAGATCACCACCTACCGCTCCGATGTGTATGACGGAGCGACCCGCAAGCCCCAGGTCTCGTTCTCCAGCACCCTCTCCGACGACCTGGTGCGACGCGACTTCACCGTCAACGCCATGGCGCTGCGACTGCCCGCGCTGGAGTTCGTCGACGAGCATGACGGGCTGGCCGATCTCGCGGCCCGTCGGCTGCGCACCCCCGGGACGCCGGAGCAGTCGTTCGGTGACGATCCGCTGCGGATGATGCGAGCGGCCCGGTTCGCCGCGCAGCTCGGCTTCGACGTCGACCCGCAGGTCCGCTCGGCGATGACGGCCATGTCCCCGACCCTGGAGATCGTGTCCGCCGAGCGGGTCCGTGACGAGCTGATCAAGACGCTGCTCGCCCCCGAACCACGCCGGGGCCTGACGCTGCTCGTCGAGACTGGCCTGGCCGCGCAGATGCTTCCCGAACTCCCGGCCCTGCGCCTCGAGGTGGACGAGCATCACCGACACAAGGACGTCTACGAGCACTCGCTCACCGTCCTGGAGCAGGCGATCGCCCTGGAGTCCGCGGACTCGGGGGTGCCCGGGCCGGACCTCGTCCTGCGGCTCGCAGCCCTGCTCCACGACATCGGCAAGCCCGCGACGCGCCGGTTCGAAGACGGTGGCGGGGTGTCCTTCCACCACCACGAGTTGGTCGGCGCTCGAATGGCCAAGCGGCGGCTCAAGGCACTGCGGTTCGACAAGGACACCGTCGATGCGGTCGCACGGCTGGTCGAGCTGCACCTGCGCTTCCACGGGTATGGCGACGGCCAGTGGACCGACTCCGCCGTGCGCCGCTATGTCACCGACGCCGGCCCACTGCTCCCGAGGCTGCACCTGCTCACCCGGTCCGACTGCACGACGCGCAACGCCCGCAAGGCGGCCCGGCTGGCCCGCACGTATGACGCCCTCGAGGAGCGCATCGGCGAGCTGCTCGCAGCCGAGGAGCTGGCCGCCGTGCGCCCTGAACTGGACGGCAACGAGATCGGCTCGATTCTCGGCATCCCGCCGGGGCCGCTGCTCGGCCGGGCGTACACGTTCCTCCTCGGCGTTCGGCTGGACGACGGCCCCATCGGCAAGGACGCGGCGGCCGAACGGCTGCGCGCCTGGTGGGCCGAGCAGCCCGAGGCGTCCGCCTAGTTCGGGACCGCCCGCGTAGTCCGGGGGATCCGCCTTGTCTTGGGCCGTGGCGCATACCGGGGCGCCGGTCCCGGGGCTCTTGGCCGTGGCGCACGTCGAGCCCGCGGTCCCGCGGTGCCGCCGTCCCGCCGGGTTTCCGAGCGTGGCGGCGTCCTTGGGGGGCGGAGGCATGGCGGCCAGCCGGCATACCTGGCTGCGCGGCGGATCACGGGCACAGCGACATACCAAGTCCGCGCGGATCCGGGTCGGTGTGCTGGTGGAGAATCCGGTGGGATCGAGTTGGTGTGTCGCTCTGCCCGGAAGTGCCCTTGTGGAGGCCGTGGCGCACGTCGAGCCCGCGGTCCCGGCGGTCCCGCCGGGTTTCCGAGCGTGGCGGCGTTCTTGGGGGGCGGAGGCATGGCGGCCAGCCGGCATACGTGGCTGCGCAGCGGATCACGGGCACAGCGACATACCAAGTCCGCGTGGGTCCGGGTCGGTGTGCTGGTGGAGAATCCGGTGGGATCGAGTTGGTGTGTCGCTCTGCCCGGAAGTGCCCTGTGGATAACCGTCGAGACTGTCGGCGGTTGGGGCACGCTGGGTCGATGAGCTCGGTGGGTGTCGTGCTTCGGGACGCGGGCGGCGCCGCGACCTATGGCGACCTACGGCGCACTCACTCCCGGCGGGCCATCGCGGCGGCGGTCGGGGCCGGGGAGATCCAGCGCCTACGGCGCGGTCGGTATGCCGTCGCGGGCCTCGAGCGTGCCCCTGCCGTCGCCGTTCGGCTCAACGGGGTCCTCTCGCATCTGAGTGCCGCCCGCTCATACGGGTGGGCGGTGCGCGACGAACCCGACCGGCCCTGGGTGATCGTGCCCCGCGGCCGACATGTCACGGCCGGAGACCGAGAAGTCGCCCACGTGATCCGGGCCGACCTCACGGACTCAGAACACCACGCGGGGCGCACCGACGCGTTGCGCACGGTGCTTGACTGCGCGCGGGCACTGCCGTTCGACGCGGCGCTCGCCGTGGCCGACTCGGCGCTGCGAGCGGAGGACGTCGATGTTGCAGACCTGTGGGCTGCCGGGGACCGGGCGGCCGGTCCAGGCGCTCCTCGGGTGCGGCGAGTGGCGCGGGTCGCGGATGGCAGAGCGGCGAACCCGATGGAGTCGGTGCTGCGGGCGATCACCCTCGACGTGCCCGAGTTCACCTTCATCCCGCAGCTGCGCATCGCCGACAGTGGGCTCTGGGCCACCGTCGACCTTGGGGATCCAGATGCTCGCGTCGTGCTCGAGGCCGAGGGGTTCGCGGCGCACCAGAGCCGGCGCGACCTGCTCCGCGACGCCCGCCGCTACACCGAGCTCGTCGCGTGGGGGTGGGAGGTGCTCAGGTTCAGTTGGGAAGACGTGATGCTGCGGCCGGAATGGGCTCGCTGGGCCATCCGCGCCGTCGCGATCCGGCGTGGCGGAGGTAGGGTCCCGGCGCCGCCTCGGTGGGTGTTAGGCCGGTAAGCCACCGGTACCGGTTGGGGTGTTCGAGTGCTCGGCTGGCCGGGGGGCCGCACTGCTCGGCTTGCTCAAGGGTGCGGCGGGGTGTGGGGTGGCGCGGGCAGAGCGACACACCAACCTGGGTACTGGGCGGGTCCGCCCCGCGTATGACGCGCCCGCCATGCCGAGTTGGGGTGTTCGAGTGTTCGGCCGGCTGAGGTGCGCGAGTGTTCGGCCGGCTTGGGGGCCGCACTGCTCGGCTGGCCGGGGGGTGTTCGAGTGCTCGGCTGGCCGGGGGGCCGCACTGCTCGGCTGGCTCAAGGGTGCGGCGGGGTGTGGGGTGGCGCGGGCAGAGCGACACACCAACCTGGGTACTGGGCGGGTCCGCCCCGCGTATGACGCGCCCGCCATACCGAGTTGGGGTGTTCGAGTGCTCGCCGGGGAAGCTACCGGACCACGCCTGAGGCACCTGCGCCGCAGGCCGAGCGTTTCACTGCGCAGGACGGGGGTGCACGCAGGCGCCATACCCAGGTTCCCTAGAAGGCAGCGCCCACGCCCCACGGAGTCACGCCATGCCGGTCAACATCCCGCACGACCTGCCCGCCCGAGCCACCCTCGAGGCCGAGAACGTCTTCGTCATGACCGACGAGCGGGCCGTCCACCAGGACATCCGTCCGCTGCGCATCGCCATCGTCAACCTCATGCCGACCAAGATCGCCACCGAGACGCACCTGCTGCGGCTGCTCGGCAACACCCCGATCCAGCTGGAGATCACCTTGCTCCACATGGGGTCCCACGAGTCCGCGAACACCCCGCCCGCGCACCTCGACGCCTTCTACGCCACCTTCGACGACGTGCGTGAGGAGACCTTCGACGGCCTGGTCATCACCGGGGCGCCGGTCGAGCTGCTGCCGTTCGAGGATGTCGACTACTGGCCCGAGCTGACCGAGCTGCTCGACTGGAGCCTGACCCACGTCTACTCGACGATGCACGTGTGCTGGGGAGCCCAGGCCGGCCTGTACCGGCACTACGGCATCCCCAAGCGCGAGCTGCCCGAGAAGATGTTCGGCGTCTTCGACCACGTCGTGCACACGCCGCACAACCGGTTGATGTCCGGCTTTGACGAGGTCTTCTCCGCCCCGCACTCGCGGCATACGACGGTGGACGCCCAGGATGTCGCGGCGGTGCCGGCCCTCGAGGTCCTCGTCACCTCACCGGAGGCGGGCCTCTATCTGGCCGCCAGTCGCGACGGGCGCCAGGTGTTCGTCACCGGCCACCCCGAATACGACCCGGAGACGCTCCACCGGGAGTATGTCCGCGACGTCGACCGCGGCTTGGACATCGAGCCGCCCCGCCACTACTACGTCGGCGACGACCCGGCCAACGCCCCTCGGGTGCGGTGGCGTTCGCACGCCTTCCTGCTCTACTCCAACTGGCTCAACTACTGCGTCTACCAGGGCACGCCATACGACCGACGCACCATCGAGCGCATCGACCTCGGCGCACCGCCGGACTAACCACCCCAGGGACGCAGCAGCGGGGGCGGCAAACCCATGATCCCGTATGCCGCCCCCTCCCTCAGTTCAGGAGAACGTGCGGGTATGGCGCGGGAGGTCAGCGCTCCTCGGTGCCGGCGATGAAGGCCTCCAGACGAGCCCGGCCCTCGGTGTCCTCGCGCTGCACCGGCGGCGACTTCATCAGGTAGGACGAGGCGGAGATGAGCGGGCCGCCGACGCCGCGGTCCAGGCCGATCTTGGCCGCGCGGATCGCGTCGATGATGATGCCCGCCGAGTTGGGGGAGTCCCAGACCTCGAGCTTGTACTCCAGGT